>CAIZGG010000423.1 GCA_903932425.1 uncultured beta proteobacterium
GAAAGAGAGTTTGACGATTAGGCTTCCACAAGCAAACGTCTGTTTTTTACCTAGCTTCATTGTCCCCCTCGGCGTGAGCCAGTCTCCGTTGGCTCTGCCCAGTCATTCGAAAGACTGGGGTTCTGCTCAGAGGTTAAACGGTCACCATAGATGACTTCAACAGCCTGCGCCTTTTTATTCGTTTCTAAGCCCAGTAAGTGTGGCAAATCGCTGATTACCTCTTGGTGACGAACTGCACCCGACTCTGCCATTTCATGGCTGAGTACGGCCGTGATTGTGCCGCCCTGTCGAGCGGCAACAATTTTGGTAGCTTGCGCATGCGTGGTTGCCAACGTGACAGTCGCGAAGTGGCCTGCGTGACCAGGTATACCGTCGTCAGTAGAGCGAGTCTGCTGGCCCGTGGCTAACACTTCTACCCCCTCTAACAAGGCTGCCGTTGAACGCTGCCCCTTATATTCAAACGAAACAAACAAATCTACTCGATCACCTGGCTGAAGTAACCCCGAAATTGAACTCATCAAGTCCACAGGAATCGTGACTGCGCGTTTATCAGGACCCAAGCGGGTCGCAATGGCAGGCTGAACGCGCTCAGTCAAATGGACATGCATGAGTAATTGCCCCGCTTTGAGATCGACGTTCAACTGTTTGCCCTGAACCAAATGGGCCTCAGATAAGGCGATGGCGTCAACACCAACCCAGTGCGTTGGGAATTCATTTTTAGCAAGATCATTCAAATTGATCAGCGTTCCGCGGGTAAGATCGCGTCCGGCTACCAGACGAATGACTTGATCTACCCGTGTGCGTGATTCGAGTTCTTTCGACTTCTCTGTTAGATGTCGTTCAATCGCCCATGCGGATAGGCACCCAAGCCCAAGCGAGAAAACCATCACTAGCCCATTGCGTTTAGCGGTGCTTAATTTCATAGTGAATCCTGTGCGGTGTAATAGATGAACACGGTCGTATAGCCATGCACGACGTTTGATTCAAATAACAAGTGCGCCTCTCCGCGAACGAAGCTCAACGACTGAGCCTGCTGTATCCAGCCAGTCTGTCGCGCATAGGCCTGCAAGTGTTGAGCCAGCATGGGGGGCGTCATATTTAACGAGAAAAGCGCCACCAAGACGGGCGAGTCGTTTGCTGAATCAAGGAAATGAAATAATTTGATCGCAGAATGAGGGAGCCACTTCGAAACCGAAGCTAACAGTGCTTGATCATTGGCTGCGTCAGAACCCGAAGGTTTTAACCCAAGGCTCGACAGTAAACCCTCAGTCTCTTTTTTTTCGCTCAGCCAAAGCAACAAGGTATAGGAGCGCTGTTCGTCGAGCCATGTCGCTTGAGTCATGCCTTGTTCAGACCAAAGTGGCGTCATCGGTGGCAAAGCGCTTGCCAATTGCTCTAGGACTTTATCAAGAGGCTCTAAACTATGAAGTCGCTCAAGCTCGATCTCTAGGCCTTGCCAGCTAGCACGTTGCATCATCGAAATGCGCTGTATGGATGTAGGCAGTAACAAACCACCCAAGGTAGATTGGCTTGAAGCACTCGCTTGAGCACCGGATAACAACGCCGTGAATAGATACAGCGCCAGAGACAGGACAATCGAGCATTGTCTGAGGTACCGTTGCCTTTCATTAGTCATTCGTGAACCTCGGAAAAATCATGAC
>CAIZGG010000424.1 GCA_903932425.1 uncultured beta proteobacterium
AAATATTGAGTTTCTTATCTTTATGTATACAATCTCTGCAACTATATCTTTTTTGAAAACTCATGAAAGACGTGATTGGCTGAATAATGAAACCTTCTGACGCACTGTTTTCTGTCGATTTAAGGGCCGTCCAAAGGCAGGCGCCTCGCAATAGTTTGACACTCGCTCAGTCAGTTACAGACCAGTTGCGCCTCGAGATTATGCAAGGCCGCATGCAGCCTAACGAAAAGCTGCATGAGGTCGCCTTGTCTGAAATGCTGGGTGTCTCGCGTACGCCGGTTCGCGCTGCGCTGCACTTGTTAGCGAGTGAAGGGTTGCTTGATTACGCACCGCACCGTGGCTATACCGTTCGCAGTCTCACGCCAGATAGTTTGATCGCTGTCTTTGACCTTCGCGGCGTGCTTGAAGGCTTGGCCGCCAGGCTTGCGGCCCAGCGTGGAATGAGTCGCGAAGATGTTGCCGAGTTTCGAGGGGGGCTGGGGCGCGCAGATGCCTTGCTTGACTGCGGTTATTTGCGTCCGATTGATCGCGAGATTTTTTCTGAGATCAATGCACAGCTTCACGAGATCATTCTGCGTGCTGCTAATGATGTCATGCTCAACGACATGATTCGCGTGTGTCGCAATATTCCTTTGTCCTCAGACCGCAACGTTCTGTGGCACGATTACGCGTGGATCCGCCGCAGCCACGATGATCACTATCGAATTCTTGAGGCCATTGAAGCGCGTGAAGATTTTCGTGCTGAACAGTTGATGCGCGAGCACGTGCACGCTGTGAAGTTGCAGATGAAAAAGCATCTTGAACAGATGAGGTCGACGTCAACTGGGGAGACCGAATGAAAGGCGTAGTCGTATGTCCGCAGCCGCGCGCTGCCGAGGTGGGGGCAGAGATCCTTCAGCAGGGCGGTAACGCCTTTGATGCTGCGTTGGCCACCGCTTTCTCGCAAATGGTCAATGACCCCTTTATGTGCGGCCTCGGTGGCATGGGCACCTTGCATTACTTTCATGCAGCGACGGGCTCAAGCGGGATGATCGATTTCTATAACCGCGCGGGCTCTAACGTACGCCCTGATATGTGGGAAAAAGACTGTAAAGGCCGCACACCGATTTCTGGCTATAGCTTGTTTGATGATTTTCGAAGCGAGATTGGCTACACCGCGATCATGACGCCTGGTACACCAGCCGGACTTGGTTTATTTCATGAAAAGCTTGGTTCGATGCCTTGGGGCGATTTGATAGCGCCGGCAATCTCACAAGCGACCGAAGGCATCCTGGTCACGCCAAACTTGGCTAGCGTCTGGAGCGGTTATGCCCAGCCCGGCATTCCGGATGGGCTCACACGGATCCGCAAAACCGCCGAATGCGCGCGCGTGTATTTACATCCTGAAGGGCGTTTGTTCAAGGTGGGTGATGTGATGCGTTTGCCTGATTATGCTCGCACGCTAGAGCGCCTCGCCAAAGGTGGTTGGCGCGAGTTTCATCAAGGTGCGCTGGGCGACGAAATCGCTCGCGACCTGGCAGCGAATGGGGCCTTTGTCACTCGTCAAGACCTGGCAGACTATCAACCCGAAGAAAGCACGCCCTTGGTGGGTTCTTATCGCGGGTATGAGGTGCGATCTAATCCGCCACCCGGTAGCGGCGCAAGCTTGATTGAAATGTTGCAGATTCTTGAGCATTTTGATTTGAGTGCACTTGATCATGGCTCTGTAAGGCATATTGATTTAGTTGCGCGCGCAATGGCTGCAGCACACGTTGATCGCAATGCGTACCTGGGCGATCCACGTTTCGCAGACGTTCCTACTGAGATGTTGATTTCGAAAAAACGTGCAGTGTATTGGGCAGAGCGAATTAAGTCGGGTCAGTATGCCGGCGGTCAAGAAGAGGCGCCACCAGGATGCACCACGCACGTGTGCGTCATGGATGGCCAAGGTAACGCCGTGTCGATGACCCATACACTTGGCACAGCCGCGGGTGTGGTCAGCCCGGGCTTAGGGTTTAACTACAACAATTCGATGAAGCTGTTTGACCCGGTTCCGAATAAAAAGAATTCGATGGCCCCAGGCAAAGCGCGTACGACCGGTATGGTGCCCACCATGCTGCTCAAGGACGGCAAGCCCGTGTTGCTGGCTGGCGCACCAGGGGGCAGTGTCATTATTAGCGCCACGTTACAAGCTATTTTGAATGTTGTGGATTTTGGAATGTCGCCAGTGGAAGCGGTGACCGTTCCACGCATTCATTGCGAGGGCCTGGGGATACACACTGAGGCGACCGTGTCGCGCTCGGTCATCAAAGAGTTGCGTGCGTTAGGCCATACCGTTCACCAAAGCGCGCATAGCTTTGAGCCTAGCATGTCGCGTGCACACGTGATTTCAACCATTGGCGGGCGCATGCGGGGCGGTGCCGATCCAAGGGGTGGGGCCGGGGTTGTTTACGCGCGCTAGCGTTTAGTGAAAGTCCGGCGCCTTTTAAGCCCCGTCAGTCATGACGGGGCATCGTTCATCGCTTGCTCTTGATATCCGCCAAAAGGTTGGCTACGGTCAAGAGCATGGCCATCAAAACTAGGCGAGTTTTTCTTTCGCAGTCTCTTTGAAAGACAACACGACAAACACTGCGGCCACTGCCGAGGCACTTAAATAATAAGTTGGCGAAATCGGTGAACCGGTGTTCGCAATCAGCCAAGTTGCGATGAACGGTGCAAAGCCACCAAATACCGCGTTGCCCAAGGCATAGCCCGTCGACATCCAGGTCGAGCGGATACTCGTCGGGAAAATCTCTGCTACGGCAGCAGGCCCCGGCCCACTTAACAACGAGATCATCAACGCAAACACAATCTGCACACAAATCACGGTTGTTAAGCCCGGACTTGCAACCATGACGCTGAAAAGTAGGTAAGGCAGAACAATAAAACAGACACAACCGGCGATCAGCAGTGGTTTGCGTCCCCACTTGTCAGAAAGATGTCCGCAAAGCGGAATCACTAAAATAAGAACGACTAAACCTAGTGAGTTGGACCACAGCGAATTGGCTGCCGTTAACCCTGCATATTTTTGGGTGAAGGTTGGCATGTAAGCCAATAAGATATAGAAGGCAATCGACCACAGCACTGTAAAACCAAATACTTTACTCGCCATGGTGATGGCAGCTCCGGTACTTGGTTTAACAGCAGTATGTTCAACTTTTTTCGCCTCGCGATACGCAGGAGTTTCTTCGAGGTTGCGTCGCATATAGAGCCCGACTGGGCCTAAAATCGCGCCCAACAGAAATGGCAAACGCCAGCCCCAGTCGAGCATTTGCTCTGCCGTCAGCACGCTATTTAAAAATGCCGCAACCAACGAACCCATCAACAAACCAGCTGCAACGGTCGATTGTTGCAGGCTCCCGAAAAAGCCCCGTCTCTTTTCAGGCGCCCACTCTACGATAAAGGCGGTTGCGCCGGCCCATTCGCCGCCAGCTGAAAACCCTTGAACTAACCGTGTCAGCACCAAAAGGATCGGCGCAAGCAAGCCAATACTTTGAAACGTGGGCAAACAGCCAATCGCTACCGTACCAGCCGCCATCAAAAACATCGTTAAGGTCAAAGAGGTTTTACGTCCCTTCAGATCGCCAATACGACCGATAATGACCGCACCTAAGGGGCGTACTAAAAAACCTACACCGAAGGCCGCAAAAGCGGACAACAGCTGAACAATTTCATTCGCATTTGGAAAAAAGTTTTTCCCGATGATTGCGGCTAAAAAACCGTAGACTGCGAAGTCGTACCATTCAAGAAGATTCCCCAATATTGCAGGAAGCATCACCTTTTTACCGAGATTTTTCTGTGTATCTGACATAAGGCACCCTAATAGTTGTGAATGAATTGGATGTTCTGTACAACACTAGTCATGCTCACTTCTGAGGGTTGAGCATACAGCCAACTGACTTGTTATGCTTGGCTATGGTGTTCAATATCTGAAATCCTGTGCTCTGACAGGATAGGCCTAAAATGCAAGTGAAAATGAACACTTTTGGTAAGCCTTTTATTTCCAACCCGGATTTGGTCGAAAAACTAAAGAGTGGCGCGAAACTGGTCGATCCAGATATGAGTACTTTTTATACGCCGGGTGAAAAAGGCTATACGGATTACTAGTAGCGAAGTTATTTTTTACACTGGC
>CAIZGG010000425.1 GCA_903932425.1 uncultured beta proteobacterium
CGACAAGCAGGCTGCGGTCACCAGGCCAACATAACCAGCGCCTACGACTAGGATTTTCATACTGAGGCTCTCAAAAAGGCAATGCCTTGTAGTTTAGGCAATTTTTGTGACATCATTTGTCAAAATCACCTTAGATAGCAGTTGTTGGGTGCTTTGCGCCCAGGTTTGCCGCTGAATTTGGCTTGAATCGGGTGTTTTTTGCTGGTGTGCCAGCGCGAGCCAGCTTTGGATGGCGGTGGCCAAGGCCGCGCCGTCGTCACCGACAAAATACAAGGCGTGCTCTTGGGCGACTTCGCGAAACACTGGGATATCGCGGGCGATGATGGGCAAACCGTGGCGGGCGGCCTCGATCAGGGGTAAACCGAAGCCCTCGGCCTCGCTCGCGGCGATCAAACAGCGCGCTGCGGCGTAGATTTTTTCAAGGTATTCGTCACTGGCCGACTGCATCCAAAACAGCTGATGGCCAAGCTGGGGGTGGGCGCTTAAACGGGTGGTGAGTGCCTCGGTCAACCAGCCGGGCTTGCCGACGATGACGAGGTTGGCGGGGGTATTTTGAGCCCAAAGTTGCTCGAACGCATCTAAGACTTGCCCATGGCGCTTGCGTGGCTCGAGCGTGCCCACCATTAAAAAGCTTGGGGCGGATGTTAGTTTCTTTAATAGTTGGGGGCCGTCGTCGGGCATCCCTTTTGAAGGGATTGAGCTTTCAATATCGGCCCCAAGATGAAACCAGTCAATTTTGAGCGACTGAGCTGCTGTGGGCTGGTTATTTGCGACCCAGGCTTTTAACTCAGCAGCCACGGCTTGCGAAATACACACGGCGCCATGCTGTTGTGACACGACACGCAACCAATTGCCGTACTTTTCAACAAGCTCTGGGGTGAAGGTGTCTTTGAGCAACAGGGGCAACAAGTCGTAGACCACGAAATACACCTGCGCACCAGCTTGACGGGCTTTGGCAAAAAAGTGCTCGTGGTCTTGATCGATATTGAAGTGCAGGTCGAGGCCTAAGAAGATATCGCCTTGCTGGGGGTGGATGTAGGTGTCTTGGCTAAGGGCCGCATCGGCCAAGAGCGTATCCGAGCCAACGCCTGACCCAGCACCGCGGTCTGCGTTCGTCAAAATCGGCCGATGACCCTCACCAAACATACGCTGCGTAAACGCTGCAGCGGTTTTGTAGCCCACGGGCTTGGCGGCATAGACCAGTTCGACTTGATAGGAAGAATCAGTCTCTGTTAATAAATGCTGAATCACGCTACGCACTACGCGCTGGATGCCTGACTTTGAATCGGTGGCGTGCAGCTCAGTAATGTCAACAAACAGTTTGGGGCGATGATCTTGGCGCGGCAGCAAGCCTGCGACGAGCGCCGCGGTTTCTTGTAGTTCAACGGCGGGACGCTTTGGGGTTTGCTCAAACGCTGCGATTCGGGTGGTGATTTCAGCCACTAGTGCTGCTGTAGTGGGCTGGGCCTTTGTTGCTGCAAGCTCGCCCGCCTGCTCAAGTCGCTCTAACGCCTCAAGCGCCCTGCGCGCGGTGTGATCCCACGAAAACGTTTGAACCTGCGTGCGCCCCTGTGTCACAAGCTTCGCACGATAGGCCTCATCGCTCAACACCTGAGTAATTTTGTTTGCAATACTGTCAACAGAAAACGGATCAAACAAAGCCTCTGGCATCCCGATCACTTCAGGCACGCTTGAGTAGTTTGAGCCAATCGTCGGCGCACCGCAGGCCATCGCCTCAAGCGCCGTAAAACCAAAGCCTTCGCAATACGTGGGCAAAATGTAGGCCTTGCATAACCCGTACAAGGCACAAAGCTCGTGATCGGTGATGCGTTGCGTCACGATCACTTGGCTGGCATCCAAGCCCGCTGCAGCAATCAATTGATTCACATGCACAAGCTGCGGGGCGTTAAGGCCGCCAGCTAGCACCAGTTGATGGGCTTGCCGAATCTCAGCGGGCTGTGCAGCGTACGCATGTACCAAGCGATCAATATTTTTACGTGGGTCAAACGCGCCGCTATACAACAAAAAGGAGCGGGTGATGCCAAACTTTTGCTTGAGCGCTGTTGCCTGGTCAGTATTTAACTCAACGGCAACGATATCTTCACCGAGTGCGGCCGAGATATTGTGCACTTGGTCTGCAGGTAGCCCTAACTGCGCGATGCCGTCGTTACGTGATGATTCTGAAATCGCAAACCAGAAGTCTGCTTTTTTAAATTGCCACAGGCGTTCGTAATACCAATCTTGTGTCGTGGGGTCGACCAGATATTCGCTTTTGTATAACAGCGGGATCAAGTCGTAGAGCATCGCCACCGTATAAACCGGTGCGAGTTTACTGACGCTGACGATGGTATTGTCGCCCGGGCTATCGAGCAAACTGCTAATGATTAAGACATCAGGTTGAAGCTCTGCAATGAACGCTTCGCGCAACAGCTCTGACACGTCTTTGCGCCAGTGGTTTTCTGGTTTACGCAGATCAGTGGGGCCAATGCCTGACCAGATTTTAATCGTGCAGTGTGCGCGTTGCTCGGCTAACGCGTCTTGCGCGTAGGCTAGGGACTCAGGAAACAAGTCGCTGAGCAAAACTACGATCTCGTGCGTGCCTTTGTTGCGGATCAACGCCCGTACAAAGGCGAGGGCGTAACGACCGATGCCTCGATGACGGCTTTCGTTTTGCGCACCTTGCAGGTCGACGACGATTTTCATGAGCGTGGCTGCGAGGGCGCGTTGGCTGACTCGTTAAACTGAGCTGAGCTATTTTTTTGTAAACGCCGATAGATCTCTTGCGCCTCAGGGCTTAAGGTTTCGATGCGCTCGCGGGTTTGATACGCTTGTTGAATAATGGCTGGGTCAACCGGGATTTTGCGCTGTTCGGCTAACAAGGCGTGGCGCTGCGCGACCACCATCGCTTGCTGATGGCTGACTTTTTCGAGATAGCGTTGCACACGGCTAAAACCTCGGCGGCCTGTTATGCGTGCCAGCAGTTGGCGTACCAGCAAGCGGTGCATTTTTTCAACAAAAGCAACCACTCGTGGGCCAACCCCGTCTTCTTTGAGCTGTTCAACCTGCTGTTCGGCCCA
>CAIZGG010000426.1 GCA_903932425.1 uncultured beta proteobacterium
GCTAACCGTCAGATTGCCCGAGATCGTGCCGGTACCCATAAGCATCCCACCACTGTTTATCGTCACGTCACCCGAGCCGGTCGGTGACACGCCGTTGACCTGCAAAGTACCTGATGCAACTGTAGTGCCGCCGCTATAGGTGTTATTGCCTGACAAAACAAGGTTTCCGCCACCTAGGCTGGGAAGATTGAGCGTTTGCCCAGCGGTAGTTTGATAACTAACTGTGCCACTTGAGCTAGCTAACGCAGCTGCGCCGCTCAATATGCCACCTGAACAAGACAAACAAGTTGAAGAAGACGTACTCGCTCCGCTGACGACCGTCATCCCACCCGAACCAGAAATCACCCCAGAAAGTGTGGCCGTACCAATCGGTGGGGTCACTACGGTCGCTCCCCCCGTGCCGAGTACAAAGGACGCAGACGACGTCAACCCATTTACAGTCAACAGCGTGCCACCGGTAAACACCGTGCCACTGGTTAAATTACTGGCCAAGACAACCGTGCCAGCCGAGCCAGGCGGCGGCACGACGATGCTTGAGCCGCCGTCAGTGCTCGGGCTTGCGGCGAGAAATCGGAATGATAGAACGTATTGAAAGGCTATTTGGACTCCTCTCACCGCAAAGGCGTTGGAGTACGTCCCTGCAGTAGTTGGTGTTCCAAAAATCGTGCTTGTCCCATTCACGAAAGAAAGCCCGGGCGGCAAGGTGCCAAAATTGTTGAGGCCTTGGGTCGTAAATTGAGTATTACCAAAAGCGTTCGGCATGGTGCTGAGGTTAAACGAGTAAGGTTGGTTCACAGTACCTGTTGGCAATGTGAACGCGAAACCACCGCCAGCACGAGCGCCGCAAGACATGAGCGTCAACGCGACAAAGAGACATAGCCAAGCGTACGTTTTAAATTGCCGAAAGAGTCCACACACGTCGGTCTGAAGGCTCATTTAGTATTTCTCCTGTGTGTAGCGCCATACGACTCAAATGGTTGAACTATTAGCTCGAGGGGATTAAAGGCAGCCCCCTTGCTCGGGAGCTGAACAGATCGAGTATTACCATATCGATCTAGGTGAACACCACTGCATTTGTGATGAAGGCTCTTGGGCTGAGAGCTATGCTGAGTGCAACGAGAATCGCGACACCTTTTATAATGCCGCTGATTTCTACGAGTCGCACCCCTATCACTTGACCATTGCATCACTTGAAAAGTGTCTACCGCACGTAGCTGATCATAACGACCCGCGTCTGTCTGCGCTCTTTAATGAACTACTCGCCTATATCCCGCACGACCGCATCACCAGTGACGCTGATGTGCATCTCTTAGTCAACGGCTTACGGCTTGATCCGTATGAATCGAACCCACAAGCGTTGCTGTTCAAAATCCCCGCAGGCACTGACAGCTTAAGACTCAAGTCAAGAACCAGCAGCCCTTGTGAACTAGGACTGCCCTCTGACAATAGACAGTTGGGGTTTTGTCTTCAGCGCCTAAGCTCGCACTCGGAGGATGGCACGTTCAATCTCAGCTTAGCGCCGAACCACTCGAAACTGCTCGAAGGGTTTCATCCGGCAGAAGGAACCGCACAACGCTGAACACAAGGCAACGCCCTCTTGCCCCTTACACTCTTAGATGGCAGCACAGAGGAAATGATACTGACCCTCAAAGGCAGGTCGTTGCCTCGTTATCACCTGAGCACTGTTGAAACGCCTGAGGCTGACTTTATGCCGAAGCTTCGGTTGGTGCATTGAGTCGCTGAAATTTTGAGCGGTCTATTTAGATTGCAAAAAACCCTACACCCCCACCCTTTCAATCCGAAAACAAAGGGACAAGTGGAATCCTCGCTTAAAGCGGAAACAGACCAGTTTGAAGGACTATACCTTGACCTCAATCCACCCCGAAAACCCTGCGTGCTACCTTGCTGGCACACACATCCTAACCTTGCTGGGTGAGGTGTTGGTAGAGAACCTCAAAATCGGAGACTTACTACCCACGCTCTCAGGACAAAACGTTGCTATTAAATGGATTGGCAAAAAGCAATGCGTTGGCTACTTTGTTCTTAAAGACGACTCTCCCGTCTGTTTTCGTGCGGGTTCATTGGGTGAGGATTTACCCACCCGGGATCTCTCTGTCTCTGCAGAACATGCAATGAAGATTAGAGACTATTTAGTCGACGCAAGGTTGTTAGTCAATGGCGTAACGATCAC
>CAIZGG010000427.1 GCA_903932425.1 uncultured beta proteobacterium
CAAATCTGCGTCACTACCAATCGCAATTGTGCCTTTGCGTGGATGTAAGCCATACGCTTTTGCGGCATTGGTTGAGGTCAACTCAACAAATTTTGATAAGGTGATGCGTCCGCCTAAAACGCCCTCTGAATACAGTAAAGGCATACGGGTCTCTAGGCCAGGAATACCATTGGGGATGTACTGAAAAGCCACCTCTTTGCCTTCGGGCTTTTTACCCTCAGGGCTATCGTAATTAAAAGGAGCGTGATCCGACGAAAACACAGTAAACAAACCATCGTTCAAACCATCCCAGATCACCTCTTGATTGGCTTTGTCGCGTGGCGGTGGGCTGCACACACACTTTGCACCAAGATAGCTGTCATCCAGACCCAAATCGGCGGCAGTTAAAAACAGATATTGCGGACAGGTCTCAGCCAAAATCTTCAAGCCATGCGCCCGCCCCCAGCGAATTTGCTCAACCGCCTCGCGACCGGATACGTGCACAATCAAAATTGGCACATCGACTAGTTGCGATAGCGAGATCGCACGATGGGTGGCTTCGCGCTCAACCAGCATCGGGCGCGAGTGCGCATGAAAGCGTGGCGCAGTATGGCCCGCGGCCTGCAGTCTGCGCGTCAGCCACTCGATACAGTCTGAGTTTTCAGCATGGATCATCGCCGTCGCACCATGTGTACGCGCGACCGACAAGACATCCAGTATCTGACCATCGTCGAGCTTTAAGTCGTCATAAGTCATGTAAATTTTGAACGACCGATAGCCCTCGGCAATAAGCGCAGGCAGTTCATTTTGCAACACGTCGGGGGTCGGATCGCTCACGATCAAATGAAACGAATAATCAATGTGCGCCTGACCGTTCGCGCGCTGGTGATAATCATCAACGGCAGCGCGTATCGATTGCCCTTTCACCTGCGAAGCAAACGGGATCACTGTGGTCGTGCCACCACAGGCTGCTGAGCGCGTGCCCGTATCAAAATTATCGGCCATCTTGGCCGGTGGCGGCATCGGCTGATCAAGATGGCAATGACCATCGATTCCGCCAGGGGTCACGACACGACCGGCGGCATCAATTTCTTTTGGCGCCTGAGGCAGGTTTTTGCCCAACATCACCACGACGCCATCTTTAATACCGATATCGCTTTCAAAGGTATCCGCCGCTGTCGCTACCCGCGCGTTGCGAATCACAAGATCTAAGGTACTCACAATAAACGCTCCGGACGTTGATATTTTTGATAAACCAGCTTTTGAGTGCTAGGCGAAACAGTGGTGCTCATCAAGCAAATACTATGCCAATCTAAGCTTGCTGTGTGTAAGCATACTAGTGACCTGAAGCACGAGCAATCAGGCTGATTAACGCACTCCTGCTGGCCGCGAAGGATTCCGCGCATTTGGTTAAACTGAATGAAACATTAACTCTGTGCCTCAACGCTCATTGGCAAACCTATCATCATGCGAAATTTTCCAAGAATTGGCGTCTTAACGCCCTCGTCGAATACCGCTCTTGAGCCACTGACTAGCGCAATTGTTAGCCAGATCCCTGGGGCCAGCGCCCATTTTGCGCGCTTCAAAGTCACCGAAATCGCCCTCTCATCACAGGCCTTAGGTCAGTTCGATGACAGCAAGATTTTGCTAGCGGCTGAAATGCTGGCCGACGCCAAGGTGGATATCATCACCTGGAGCGGCACGTCTTCGGGCTGGCTCGGGTTTGATACCGATGAGCGCCTGTGCCAACGGATCACCGAGCGCACCGGCATCCCAGCCTCGACGGCGATCTTGTCACTCAATGCCTTGCTTGCCCGTAAAAACATTACCCGCTTAGCCTTGGTGTCGCCCTATACGCCCGATGTGCAAGCGCGCATCATTGCAAACTACAAAGCTCTAGACATTGAGGTCGTAGCCGAGCTACACGAAAATATTAGCGTCAATCACGACTTTGCCTTGGTTGACCCCGCCAGGCTTGAACAAATGATTCAAGAAACCTGCATCAACGGCGCGCAAGCTGTCACCACGTATTGCACCAACCTGCACGCAGCACAACTCGCCGAACAGGTTGAAAAAGTGACGGGCGTGCCCCTGCTAGATACCGTCAGCACAACAGTATGGGGCGCGCTGACGAAACTCAACATCAATCCGGCCCAAATCAAGGGGTGGGGTCAAGTTTACGAGTGGTAAGTTTTCGCGCATCTAAAGCTAGTGACTCTATCGATTTGGTTTAGGGCTTTTTGAGCGCATTTAAACGCTTTTCAAGCTCAGCAATATCCTGCTTGTCCTTAGGGCTCAAGTTCGCGTTCGCGCTCAAGGTCGACCCGCTCTTCTCAAAATTTGTGTAATCCTGATTAGGCTTTTTCGCGGGTGAAACATCATCTTGCTTAAGCGCCTTGGCACGTCGCTCAAGTGCCGCAATGTCTCGACGATCTTTTTGAAGAGCCCGTTGCTTATCGATCGTGGCTTTACCCTCTCGAATCGCAAGTGCTAGATTTCTTTGCGCCTCTTTTAACTCGCCTACCTTGGTCGGTGAGCGTTTAGCAAGTGCCTTCGGCTGAACGCCTTGCGCCTCAGCCGTTTTTTTGTTTTCGCTCGCCGCTTTAACCGCCGCAACAAATGCTTTACCCACCTTCAGCGCTGCGACAGCGGTAAATTTAGCGATTTTCAACGAGCCCTTGATCGCTAGCGACACCCCTAGCTTGATACCTTTAGACAAGAGGGGGTGCGGCGGAAAAGTTGGACTACTTGGAGGTAGTTCATGTACTCATACGAAGACCGAATTCGAGCAGTTAAGCTTTATATCAAGCTCGATAAACGCATCGCCGCGACCATTATTC
>CAIZGG010000428.1 GCA_903932425.1 uncultured beta proteobacterium
CATTTTGAATACCCCGTGCATCTCAACCCCAATGTCCAAAAGCCCGTTTTCGAACTTATTAGCGGCCAGCCAAATATTCACCTAATTGACCCACTTGAATACGAACCCTTTGTGTTTTTGCTCAAACACGCCTATTTAGTGCTGACTGATAGCGGCGGGATCCAAGAAGAAGCGCCTAGTTTAGGCAAACCAGTGTTGGTGATGCGCGAGGTCACTGAGCGGCCCGAGGCGGTTGAGGCAGGCACGGTTAGGCTGGTGGGGGCAGACACCGCCAAAATCGTGCGGCATGTGTCAGAGCTATTAAAAGACGAAACAGCTTACGCAAGCATGTCTAAAGCGCATAACCCTTATGGGGATGGGCTAGCGGCCGAGCGGATCGTCGCCACATTCAAGAATCTGAACAAGCCTATTTCATAAGAATAAGACTATACTTTACAAATCTAAAGTTGAAACTTGGATTTGTAAATGATCCCCCGCGATGCCGCAAATACTCTTAGGCGACTAGCTAAAGGCTTCCCGATCGTTGCCATTACTGGGCCCCGTCAAGCTGGTAAAACGACCTTAGCCAAAGCAGTATTTGGCGATAAGCCCTACATCACCCTTGAAAACCCCGACGAGCGCGAGTTTGCGCAGAACGATCCAAAACGGTTTTTAGCGCGCTTTTCGCAGGGTGCGATTTTGGATGAGATTCAGCGCTGCCCCGCCTTGCTGTCTTGGCTACAAGGTTTGGTCGATGCGCGCGGGTTAATGGGTGATTTTGTGCTGACCGGTTCAGCACAGCTTGATCTTGTGGCGGGTATTACACAAACGTTGGCCGGGCGCGTGGCGCGGGTCGAGTTGTTACCGCTTAGTGCGTCTGAACTGGCCGCGGCCAACGCGTTACCAAACACTCTGACGCAAATGCTTTTTCAAGGCGGCTACCCTGCCCTGTATAGCCGCGACGTGGCGCCGCAAGACTGGTTTAGCAACTATATGGCTACGTATGTCGAACGCGACATTCGTCAGTTAATCCATGTGCGAGAGCTGGGGCAATTTCAGACCTTTGTCAAAATGTGTGCAGCCCGCACAGGGCAGCTACTGAATTTAACCTCGCTCGGGGCAGATTGCGGCATTAGCGCAGTCACCGCCAAACAATGGCTGACCGTACTCGAAGCAAGCTATATCGTCGCGCTGCTTCGCCCCCATCACAACAACTATGGCAAGCGCTTGGTCAAAACACCCAAGCTGTATTTTTTGGATTCTGGCCTAGCCGCTTGGCTTCTGGGCGTACGTGATGCAACAACACTTGAAGCCCACGCCTCTCGCGGTGCGCTGTTTGAAACCTGGGTGGTCAGCGAACTCTATAAGCACAGCTTAAACGCGGGGCAAACCCCTGCCCTGCATTTTTGGCGCGACAGTACAGGTAACGAAATCGATTTGATCGATGAGACTGCACGAGGCTTACGACCGATCGAGATCAAATCAGGTAGCACTTACGCCAAAGACTGGGCTGCCGGGCTCAGAAAATGGCAAGACCTCGCCAAGACTGAAAGCCTACAACCCACAATCGTTTATGGCGGCGATTTGAGCTTTGAACGAGAAGACCTGACGGTTTGGGGCTGGAAGCATGTTGCTCAGTCTGTTGCCTAAAGCTATCTGTTTGATCAGCCAATTTTTAGGGCTCGCGGACATTGATTGAGTCCACGCCGTCAAAGCCAACCGAGCCCTAACGAGCAGTCAGTCTAACCCCCAACCCATTGACTGCGCCAAGAGTCAACGCAAGTACACGCGTACCCATGCTGGCACGTTTAAACCGGTCCAGAGTGCTATAATTAGGACAAATTAGATTATATTAATAGGACATTATGTCAAAATTCAACTTATCTAGCACCTTAAGCTTTCTTGGCCTGAGCCAAGTCGCGGCTGCACGGCTGCTGTCGGTTGATGGTCGGACCGTAAGACGCTGGGTAGAGGATCCTACTGAAATTTCTGGGCCCGCTAAACAGGCGCTTCGGGCGTGGCATAGACTCCATGAAAACGGGATACCTTGGTCACCCGATGGCGTGGATTTGATAGAAATCGACCCCGAACAAATTGCACTCCATCGGACTCACACCATCGATTTGGCCAACCTGCTTAATAAAGTGAGTGAACGCGGAGGTCCGACTGCACCTTGGGTAGTTAATTTAGTCAAAGGCAAAGCCACCTTAGAATCGCTAGAGGTGACTTTCTATAAGCTTAAGTCAGGCGGTTTCTCACCACAGTCATATAAACGTAGGGATCCCAAAGGACCCGATGTCGAGCGCGACTGGCTTTTGATTGAAGACGCCTTTGCTTGTATCGCAAAAGCTATTGCGAATAAATAATTCGATGCGCACGCAAGCATCCCTGTCACTTCATTTTATGGGGTTAAGTTGCTCACCGTCAGTCGCA
>CAIZGG010000429.1 GCA_903932425.1 uncultured beta proteobacterium
AGCGCTAAAACGCGCCCGAAAATTAGCTCGAAAAGTGTCACAAGAGACGGGCACGCCCCTTATTTACATGAAGGGCGACAAAATTATTAAAGAGATGATTGCCAAGGCCTAAGTCAAGAAACAACGTTTTGCTATTTTTGCTCATGACAAGCGGCTGGCACCCATCATCCCCGGAGCCATCATTGCATCGCCCATCAACATGAAACCTTCTGTCGCGCTTGAGTTGAAACGTATTGCTATCCGCGAGGCAACGGGCCGCTATCGCGCGACTAACCCACGCGTATTCGGTTCCGCTTTGCATGGCCTAGATCATGACGGTAGCGACATTGACATTCTTGTTGACGCATTACCAGGCGCTACATTATTCGATCTTGGCGGCCTCCAGGTCGAGTTAGAGGAATTACTAGGCGTACCCGTTGATTTACTAACGCCCCAAGATCTGCCAATTAAATTTCGGCAACAAGTTTTGCAAGAAGCTATCCCCGTATGAAGGGACCGTGGCTTACGGACTACCTCGGTCGTATGCAAGTTGCGGCCTCAGATGCGTGCAGCTTCGTTGAAGGGCTCGATCAAGCAGATTTTCTTGACGATAAACGTACTCAAAGCGCTGTTGTGATGAGCCTGATCGTCATCGGAGAAGCCGCCACCAAAGCACCTAGGTTCAATCACAAGCTTCACCGTTTAACCCTTCCTTGCACTAACCGCACCTTGCGCGGCGCAGCGATCCAAATCGCGATGCTCGATAGCAAGCAACACGCGAGCGCAAGCGCAAAGGCGACGCGATAGCTGCCGGTTTCATCGTAAATCACGCCGGTTACCCAAGGGCCCACGGCGCCTCCGGCCATCACTGCCATCGTGACCACTCCAAAGATTGAGCCGAAGGATTTTCCTTGAAAAATTTCCATCACAATGGGCCCCATCAGGGAAGTCATCCCATAGCCCAACATGCCCTGCGAAATCACCATCACATACAGCAACAATTGAGTGGGCGCACCCTCAAGCGCAAGTAAGGCCAGGCACGAGATCGCCGAACCTAAACAACTTGCCCCCCAAGCCCACTCTCGACCAATACGGTCAGATAGTGCGCCCATGCCAATTTGACCAAACATACCAAAGGCACTCACGAGCGCCAGCGCCCAAGCCGATGTGGCTGGGCTAAAGCCAATTTCGACAAGATATTTTGTTTGATGTACTTGCACCGCGTACCAAGCAAACAGCGCGCAAAAATAGCCAAAAATGATGCACCAAAACCGATGGGTTCGCATTGCCTTTGCAATCGTCCATTCAATGTTGACCCACACATGGTCAACAACGTTTGATACCCTCGCACTGACTTCGACTGCTGTCTGACCACGCCGCCCGTCTGGCTCAAGCGCCACATCCTCGGGGCGCTGCCAGACAAAAAAACTAAGCGGTGCAAGCACAAACAATACAACCACCCCGAGCGCCACACACGAGGCGCGCCAGCCGGCGCGAATGATGATCTCTTGCAACCAAGGCAAAATCACCAAGGCCCCAACCCCCGCACCTGAAAACGCGATGCCCAGGGCCAAACCACGACGACGCACAAACCAGTTGGGCAAGAAGATCGAGTGAACACTAAACCCCATGAGGTTTGTACCGCCGCCTACAAGACACCCTAGCGTTGCATAAAGCTGCCACGGCTCTTGCATCATTGTGGCCAGAAACAAGCCAAGGGCCGTAAGGCAGGAGCCACTGAGCAACAAGAAACGAGGCCCGTAGCGGTCCATCACCTGCCCAACAGTAGGGCTTAGCACCGCTGACACTAAAAATCCAAACGCAAAAGCCCCCGAGGCTAAGCCGCGCGACCAGTGAAACTCATCGATTAAGGGTGGCAGTAATAGCGAAAACGACGTACGGGCGCTAATCCCGATCGCGATCGTAATGAACGCGATGCCAATCAGCACCCAGCCGTAGTAGAACGGTAGCCGCGATACTCGACCGCGAAAAGCGTGGCCACGTTCGGTTATTGTTTTGGCTGCAGATGCTTTGATCATATTTGCTTGGTTTCAATGCGATCTAAAAAGAGTTGGCTGATTATTCGGTTATTTTTGATCACAACATCGATTCGCCATTCAAAACGCAAAGCCGACCTATTCGGACTTTACTCTACGAAATAGCAGCGTTCGAACGCGCAAAGAGCCATTCAATACGGCAAATAGTATGCCATGCGGGGGCTCCGCAATCGCTTAGTCTTCACAGTACCAAGATTTGTGCGGTAATACTGCAAGCCCAATGGCTTCGCGTCAAACGATCGCTGAGTGCAAGAACAAGTCGTCGAAGGTATCAACGGCATTTCGTTCGACGGACCAGGGTTAGCAGTCTACTCATGGAGCAATAACGTATGACTTATTCAGTTGACGAGCAAGACATGTTAAATGTGCTTGAAAAACACATTGCCGCAGAGATGCAAGGAGACATGGCCACCACGATGTCAACCATGAATGCCAATCCGCATCTTTTGAACGTTCCCAATATGATTGGCGGCGATGGTTACGAAGGCGTCAAACAATTTTACTCAAACCATCTTGTCGGAAAATTCTTTCCTCCGGATGTGAAATTCGAGACCGTGTCCGTTACGGTGGGGCGCACAAGAGTCGTGCAAGAGTTAGTGATTTCGTTCACGCACACCGTCGAAATCGAGTGGATGGTTCCTAACATCGCACCAACCAATAAAAAGGTCGAAATCGCCTTTGTCGTGGTCGCCGGAATCGAAAATCTTAAACTGACGCATGAACATATCTATTGGGATCAGGCGAGTGTGCTGGTGCAACTTGGCTTGCTTGACCCGCACGGGCTTCCTGTCACTGGCGCAGAGAGCGCGCGTAAGTTACTGAGCTATTCAAGCGCGGATTAGTTTAACGGAGTCAGCGGGCCCCTAACGAGCGGTAAACTCGTGAGCGGTAAGATCGTTAAAGAGATGCTCACTACGCCCTCAATCGAGAATCACATTGAAAAACAACGTACTGCTGGCTTTTTTGTGACCGCCAGGCCGCAAGACACAACGCTCGATCCTAGCGCCGCGGTATCCCCCAACATCTTTGATGTCTTGTGCAACAGCACGCTGATTGCGCCAATACTGTTGGCCAATTTGTTATCAGCCGATCTCTGGCTGCTCTCAGAAAAAATCCGTTCTAAATATTCGCCCTCGAGAGGGGCTCTTGAATCTGCACCTGCGCCGATCCCCGCAGTTGACGTCGATGAAGAGGGCCTGTCAAAAGCCTTACGCGCGATTCAACGCCAAGTCGACCGTGGCTTTAAGCATGTGCACCCCAATGAAATCGCCGAGATCTATGGGTATTTGGATATACAAACAGAAAGAAGCCGATTGGGCGATGAGCAACTAAACACTACGCTCGACAAGCTTCAACAAGCCTTCAAAGATCGTGCCGCGCTGGGCGAGCAACAAGCTGCGCTGACGACTTTGATCTTGAATGACATTAGTCACGAACGCTTTCCAGCATACATCTACCAAAACTACGATCTTGTTCACGCTCACCGAAAATTTCGCGGCCATGGCTCTCGAGCACCAGACGGATTAACGTCATGCCTAGATGAAACGACGATTTTTGTTGCTCTGGTGCTCGCGCTCAATTCAGATGAGGTGTCAGGGATCGCGATTTTTTCTAGCCCAACCCACTACAGCGCGTTTGGCTACGGACCAGATCACGAACCCTGGTGGTTCTATGGCAAAAATCGTTTGTATTCTAAAAAGCAATGGCGACTCATGGTCGACGAAAATTTTGGCGGTGATGCGCAACGATGCTTTGACGCGCTGTTTGCTGACTTCAATAAAATAATAACCGCAGGAGGTGCGTTTGAATTTGATACTGGCCAATGTTCTATCGAAGGTGCAGATCTTCAGCAGTATCTAGAACAGATCGATGATTTTTTTGGTGTGCGTCTACGGCAGGTCGCGCAAGGCTTGAGCCATCCACGACAGACTGCTGCAGAATCTCCGTTCAATGCGATACTTCGACAAACGCT
>CAIZGG010000430.1 GCA_903932425.1 uncultured beta proteobacterium
TCCCGAGGGCAGCATTCATGCCCGCAGTCAGATCAGCAATTGATACGCCAGCACGCGCACCGTGCCCACCCTCGTCGCCTGTGGCACTAATCATGCCGCTTTCGGCCTGCACGATTAAATCGAGCGCTGGGCGGTCGCGATAAGGACCATCTTGCCCAAAGCCTGAGATTGAACAATAAATGATGCCAGGATTACGCTTGCGAGCAACTTCATAATCGATCCCTAACTTGACCAGTGTGCCGGGTCGAAAATTTTCGAGCACGACATCGCAACGCTCGACCATTCGCAAAAACGTCTCTTTGCCCTCAGCATTTTTTAAATCAAGCACGATGCCCTGCTTATTGCGGTGCAGACCGACAAAATAGTCGGTCTCACCACCAGGCAATTTTGTACCCCAGGCCCGCGCAATATCCCCTTTTCCTGGTGGCTCGATCTTAATAACCTGGGCGCCATAGTCGGCCAGCATTGTCGAACAAAACGGCCCCGCTAAAGCGTGGCTCAGATCTAGAATTTTGAGGCCTTCAAGGGGTAATTTCATTTTTTGTCTCAATTTTTGTCTTAGCTTTTTGTCTCGAATGACGTAAGGTTTTGATACCCCCATACACGCCAAAGCGTTGCCGGTCATTTTGCATCAATTGAGCAAGATTTTACGCCAACCGAGGACCCTAACCAATCGGCCCAATCACCCAAGAGCTACTTCTTGAACCCACGCTGTTGTACAAAATCTTTACGAAATCTTTACGGGTTTGACCGGCGATTGGCCCTTACTACGTCAAGCAATGCCCTATTCTATGCATACTGGAATGGATAGTGAAGGCAAGAGTGAAGCGCGCAATCGATGACAAAACGGGGTTGCTAGGCCAAGTCGCTGATAGATTCAGCCAGAGGCAAGGCCTTGCCCTGTCGATCCTGGCTTGTGCGGCGACAACCCTGATTGCGACGCCCCTACTTGACTATCTGGATCTTGCAAATATTGTGATGCTTTTTTTGCTCACAGTGTTTTTAGTTGCAGTGACGCTTGGGCGCTGGGCCGCGATTCTAGCGTCTGTTCTGAGCGTCGCTCTGTTCGATATCTTTTTCGTTCCACCAAGATTTTCACTTGCCGTCAATGACATTCAGTACCTAGTGACCTTTGCTGTCATGCTTGCGACTGGCTTAATCACGGCACACTTAGCCGCTGGACTGAGACAACAGGCGCGCGAATCGCGATATCGAGCCAAGCCTACCCAAGCGCTTTATGAATTAGCTCGCCAACTTGCGGGCACATTGACGGTAGCGCAGGTTATTGAGATCGCTCAGAAGTTCATCACTAATGAATTGAACGCTCAGTCTGCGATTCTGCTTCCTAATGAAGGCGAGCAACAAGTTAATGAAAGCGCGCAACAATTGATCGCCGCAACTCAGTCTGCGGGGATGACCGTTGATCTCGCCTTTGCCAGAGTCGCATTCGAAAACGGTCAACTCGCATACAGCAAAGAACTTGGCAATATGGGCTATGCGCCGCTATACATCCCGTTGCGAGCCTCTATGCGTATTCGAGGAGTCCTTGCGGTGCAATGCACCAACCAATCGTTAGAGTCCGCCGACGATCTCACCTCTTTACTTGAGGCGTTGGCGTCCCTCACTGCCGTTGCGATCGAACGACTGCACTATGTTGAGGTCGCACAATCGACTGAAGTCCAGATGTTGACCGAAAGACTGAGAAGTTCGATTCTGTCAGCCTTGTCCCATGATCTACGCACACCACTCACCGCTATGGTTGGCTTAGCCGACTCGCTCGCACTGATCAAGCCGCCCCTCAACCCTGTCGCACTCGATATTGCGCAAGCCTTGCAAGAACAAGCAACACGTTTGTCGAGCATGGTTGCCAACCTGTTAGATATGGCGCGCCTAAACGCCGGAAAGGTAGTCTTGCGCCGTGAGTGGCAGCCTCTCGAAGAGGTGGTTGGGGCGAGCATCAAGCTGCTCGGTGCAACTCTCAGCCAGCACAAAATCAAAGTGGACTTGCCGCGAGATTTGCCTCTACTCAATTTTGATGCAGTACTCATCGAACGGGTACTGTGCAACCTGATCGAAAATGCCTCGAAGTACTCTCCATCCGGCGCAGACATTGTGTTGACAGCCCAAGAACAAGGGCAAGAGGTGCGCATCAGCGTCGCGGATCAAGGAAAGGGCTTCCCTGCCGAAGGCCGCGAACATCTTTTTGATATGTTTGTCAGAGGCGAGAACGAAACCGAACGCTCAGGGACTGGACTTGGCTTGGCAATCTGCAAAGCTATTGTCGAAAGTCACAACGGTCGCATCATCGCCGAAAATCAAAGCTCGGGCGGTGCCTGCGTACACTTCACTCTGCCCAAGGGTTCGCCCCCAGCCATTGAGCAAGAGGCCCTATGAGCACCTTCACAGCGCACGTACTCATTGTTGAAGACGAAAAGCATATTAGGCGCTTTGTCCGGGCTGCCGTCGAAGAAGAGGGTTGTCAGGTCACGGAGGCGCAGACAATTGCACAGGGCCTGATCGAAGCGGGCCGGAGCAAGCCAGATTTAATTATTCTTGACTTAGGGCTACCAGATGGCGACGGGCTGTCGCTTATACGAGATCTGCGCAGCTGGTCAGATGCCCCCGTACTGATTCTGTCTGCACGCACGCAAGAAAGCGAAAAGATTGCTGCCCTCGATGCGGGCGCTGACGACTACTTAAGCAAACCCTTTAACGTTGGAGAACTGCGCGCACGCGTCAGGGCGATGCTACGGCGACGCGCACGCACCGGCGACCAGGCTTCGCCGCTTGTTGAGTTTGGCGCCATATCGGTAGATTTATCGCGCAGGCTCGTCACACGAAATTCACAACCAGTACATTTAACCCCGCTAGAATATCAATTGCTTTCAGCACTGCTCAGTCAGCCCGGTAAAGTTTTAACGCAACGCAGTCTCTTACAAAATATCTGGGGACCGACGTACATCGACAGTAGCCACTATCTGCGCGTATACGTTGGTCACTTACGCCAGAAGCTTGAAGATGATCCCGCGCAACCGAAACATTTTTTGACAGAGACCGGTGTTGGCTACCGTTTTCAGCTTTAAAGGACAAGATACGATGCAAGGCAAACACACTAATAAGCGCTTCGCGACACTCACACTCGCGGCTTTGGGGATCGTGTACGGCGACATTGGTACGAGTCCCTTGTACGCAATCAAAGAGGTCTTCGGCGGCTCGCACCATCCGGTGCCAATCACTCCGGATAATGTTCTTGGGATTTTGTCACTATTTTTCTGGTCACTGATCATTGTCGTCACACTGAAGTATGTGTCGTTCATCATGCGCGCCAACAATAAAGGAGAAGGTGGCATCATTGCGCTCATGACCTTAGCTTTACAAAAAGGAACCGCTGGTTCTAGGCAACAGAAGTTGATTGTGGCGCTTGGCTTATTCGGCGCTGCTTTGTTTTACGGTGATGGCGTCATTACCCCGGCGATCTCTGTGCTGTCTGCTGTTGAAGGGCTAGAGATCATTACCCCCGCCTTCAAGCCCTATGTGCTGCCGATTGCCTTATTTGTATTAGTCAGTTTATTCATGTTCCAACGTAAGGGCACCGCAAGTATCGGAGCGCTCTTTGGACCAATCATGATGCTATGGTTTGCGGTTCTTAGCGTGCTCGGAGTCTACGCAATTATCCAGAGCCCCGCTGTCATAGCTGCCGTCGACCCAACTTACGCGTTCAAGTTCTTAAGCGCAAATTCAATGCTGGGATTTTTTGCGCTCGGTGCGGTTGTGCTGTGCATTACCGGCGCAGAAGCCCTATATGCCGACATGGGACACTTCGGAGCCAAGCCGATTCAATATGCCTGGCTTGGCTATGTGTTGCCCGCTTTGGTCATTAATTATTTTGGCCAAGGTGCGCTCTTGTTGTCCAACCCTGCTGCGGTTGAAAATCCGTTTTACCTGATGGCACCGGAGTGGGCACGCTATCCATTGGTTATTCTGGCCACTATTGCAACAGTAATCGCCTCGCAAGCTGTCATTTCAGGCGCCTACTCAATTACTCAGCAGGCAATGCAGTTGGGCTATACGCCGCGTCTGGCCGTTCAACACACCTCTGAACATGAGATTGGCCAAATCTACGTGCCGGCAATTAACTGGATGCTTTTAATTTCGATTGTATTGCTCGTACTCGAGTTTCGTACCTCAAGCAACCTTGCCGCCGCTTACGGAATCGCGGTCACGGGGACGATGTTGATTACAAATATATTGGCGATCACAGTCGCAATTAGGCTATGGAGTTGGAGCCCGGTGCGCGCGGTCCTCGGTGCACTGCCCTTCATTTGTATTGACCTTGGGTTCTTTTTAGCCAACTCAGTAAAAATTGCCGATGGGGGCTGGTTTCCCTTGGCTTTTGGTTTAATCATTTTCATCTTGCTCACCACCTGGAAACAGGGGCGCGAGCGCCTACATGAACAACTGTCTGTTGACGGTATGCAGTTAGGCCCTTTCGTCACGCAGATGGTTGACGCAGGCGTTGAGCGAGTACCAGGCACCGCGGTATTCATGACCCAAGATACTGAAGTCGTCCCACACGCCATGCTGCACAGCTTAAAACACTACAAACGCCTGCACGAACGCGTGATCGTATTGAGTGTCAAGGTACTTGACGAACCCTATGTACCTGAAGCACAACGCGTTTCGATCAAGCACCTGACCGGCAACTTTTCTCAGATCATCGTGCACTATGGTTACAAAAATGAATCCGACATCCCTGCCGCGCTTGCCCTATGCGCCAGTGCCGATCTTGAAATCAATATGATGGACACGACCTTCTTTTTAGGGCGTGAGACCCTGATCCTAAAAACAACATCGAGCATGAGCTATTGGCGAACACTGATTTTTATCGCAATGTTCAAAAACGCGGGCAGCGCTACCGCGTTTTTTAAGATCCCGTCCAACCGCGTGGTTGAACTAGGATCACAAGTGGTGCTTTGACGCTTAACTAGGCTCCATCACCTTAAGGTCTGGCGATACAGCGAAGTCAATCTCGCCAAGCGCCTTGACTTCTTCAGGTGTAAAGCCAGGTGCAATCGCCTCGAGTACAAAGCGATCGTTCACCCAATGCAATACCGCCAAATCAGTCACTAACCAGTCAACGCACTCGCGCCCGGTCAGCGGATATTTGCAGCGACGAGGCAATTTGGTTCTGCCTTTGCTGTCGGCGTGTTCCATGACAATGATGAGCTCGACCTCGCCAGAAATCAGATCCATCGCACCACCGATACCGCCGCGACGGGCATCAGTAATACTCCAATTCGCAACGTTACCTTCTTGATCGACCTCATAGGCGCCAAGAATCACCGTGTCGATATGGCCGCCGCGGGCCATTTCGAAGGACATCACACTTTCAAAGAATGACGTACCGGGAACGGCTTCAACAAACTGCCCGCCTGCGTTAAAGACATCAGGATCGACTGCGTCACCTGACACAATGCCACCGTAGCCCAGCACTCCGTTTTCAGCGTGCAGCCAAACACCGCGACCACCCAGAAAATTTGACACTTGTGTGGGGATGCCTACGCCCAGGTTCACATAGGTGTTGTCTTTGACGATTTTTGCAGCGTTCTTAGCAATGCCATTGCGCGTCAGAGCTTGTTTACCGTTGTAAGTGCGTGCACTATCGGCGGGTCGCTTTTCAGCACGCGTCAACGTCTTGACATCAATCATGTCTTCTATCTTCAAGACGCGCGAAATAAAGATGCCAGGCAAGTCGATTAATTCGGGAGGCAACTCGCCAACCTCGACAATCTCTTCAACCTCAACAATCGCAATCTTTGCCGCCTTTGCAAAGGCTGAATTGAAGTTGGCGCTACCACCACGAAACTGCACGTTGCCTGCGCGATCGGCACGGTAAGCACTCAAGAAGGCGTAATCAACTTGAATGGCTGTTTCAAGCACGTGAGGTTTGCCATTGAAATAACGAATATCTTTGCCCTCAGCTAAATCGGTATCGACCCCAGTTGGCGAATAGAAAGCAGGGATACCTGCCCCACCTGCGCGGCAACGTTCAACCAAAATACCTTGAGGCACGAGTTCAACATCAAGTGTGCCCGCGGCGATTCTTTTTTCGCCTTCAGTCTGCATGCCGGCCCTGATTGAAAAGGCAGCAACCAGTTTCTTGACCTGATTGTTTTCAACCAATAATTGGCCTTTTTCACCAGCGGCACCGAGCGAGTTACACACCAAAGTGAGGTCTGTCGTACCTTTGTCTCGCAAAGCGAAGATCAAACTGTTCGGAAAACGATGTGCCAAACCAAATCCAGCGATCGCGACACTCGCGCCCGCTTGAATATCTGCGATTGCCTGTGCGGCTGAGGCTACTACCTTATCCATACTAATCCTTTGTTCATAAGTTCA
>CAIZGG010000431.1 GCA_903932425.1 uncultured beta proteobacterium
CCCGAAAATATTGTCGGGCATAGCGATGTCGCCCCCCTTCGTAAACAAGATCCGGGGCCGGCTTTTCCTTGGAAAAAACTAGCGCAAGCGGGTGTCGGACGCTGGTTTGACGAAGCAGCCGCTACAAAATATCAAGCAGACTACGTGCGGCACGGCCCACCTGATGCGGGTTGGTTTCAACAACAACTCAAGCGCGTCGGCTACAGCGTCCCCGAAACCAAATATTTTGATGCCAACACGCTTAACACGATTGCGGCGTTTCAAATGCACTATCGACCTGAACTGGTCAACGGTAGACCCGATGCGCAAACCGCAGCGCGTTTACGCGCGTTACCCTCGACGGGTGCAGGTCTGTAAATAATAAGATGCGTGGCAAGACGCTGACCTTTCGGGCTCAAAACTTTGACCTTTTGCTCTCAAGATATTCAGCTTTTTTTAAACCGTAGCAAACGCCATCCCAACAACAGCACAAGCACCGCCGCATAAATAGTCACCGTTGCGAAGTCGCTCTTGCCAGCCTTATGCCAGTAGTAATGCAACAGGGCTAGCATCGCGATCACGTAAATCAAGCGGTGCAACTGTTGCCAGCGTCGGCCGAGTCTGCGCATCCAACCACGCGTTGAGGTCAGTGCCAAAAGCGACATCGTCAAAAAAGCCGCCATGCCCACCATGATGAAGGGGCGCTTGGCGACATCTACCCACATCGCGAGCGGCTCGAACCCCTGATCCCACCATGCCCACGCCAAGGCGTGCAAACTCGCATAGAAAAAAGTGAACAGCCCGCACATGCGGCGCCAGCGCAACAACGCGGGCTGCTTGAGCCAGGTCCGCACGGGCGATACCGCAAGCGTGACCAGCAGGCAGACTAAAGTCCAGGTGCCAGACGATCGCGATAAAAACTCAACGGGATTTGCCGTCAATTCATTGTGCAGGCCAAGCCATATCCAGCGCGCAAGCGGATACAGCCCCAGGCCAAAAAGCACTACTTTGGCCCGATCAACCGTGCGCGTGGAGAAAGCTTGAATACGCACCAGTCATCCGCTAGAAGTTTTTACGCAAATCCATCCCTGTGTAAAGCGCTGCGACTTCGTTGGCATAGCCATTAAACATCAGCGTTTTACGCTTAGGCGCAAACAAACCATCTTCACCAATACGACGCTCAGAGGCTTGGCTCCAACGGGGGTGTGCAACTTCAGGGTTGACGTTTGAATAAAACCCGTACTCACTAGGAATCGCTTTCATCCAACTGCTGTTAGGTTGTTTTTCCGTCAGACGAATCGTCACGATAGACTTGGCGGATTTAAAACCATATTTCCAGGGCACAATTAAACGCACCGGCGCACCATTTTGATTAGGCAGCACCTTGCCATACATCCCAAGCACTAACAGGGTCAAAGGATGCATGGCCTCGTCGAGTCGCAAGCCCTCGTTATAGGGCCACTGGATTGAACGCGAACTCAAGCCAGGCATATTTTTAGGCTGAACATCGGTCACGAACTCGACATACTTAGCATTACCTGTTGGCTGCACTTGTTTCAGCACCTCAGACAACGAGTACCCAATCCAAGGGATCACCATCGACCAACCTTCTACGCAACGCATGCGATAAATGCGCTCTTCGAGCGGTGCCAGCTTGCGAATATCATCGATATCAAGGGTTTTGGGTGTGACAACTTCGCCCTCAATGCTGATTTTCCAAGGACTCGTTTGCAACCTATGAGCATGTTGGACGGGGTCGCCCTTGTCGAAACCGAATTCATAAAAATTATTGTATGAGGTGGCATCTTTCTCAGGCGTGCGAGGTTCCATCGTTAAGAACTTGTTGGAGGGCGATGCCTCTAGAGCCGCCAAGGCTGCGGCGCTGCCGCTCGAGGGCCATGCGCCTGCCGCAGAAGCAATGACCGAGGCACCGGCCGTCCTCATCCAAGTGCGACGACTC
>CAIZGG010000432.1 GCA_903932425.1 uncultured beta proteobacterium
ATTTGCGGCGGGGGTTCGCTGCGAGTCACTTATCCAGCTTCAAGCTCATCGAGGAGAATTATGAACAAGCCCTCTAAAATCGCTCTGGCACTTGCCTTTGCAGCCATCACCGCCTCAGGCGTTGTTTCCGCACAAACGGTTGACAACTGGCGTAACGGCACTAACGAATTAACTTGGAAAAACGGCACCAACGAACTTTGCTGGCAGAATAACTTCTGGACCCCAGCAACTGCTTCAGTTGATTGCGGTAAGCCAAAAGCTAACCCAATGGCAGACAAAGTTTCGATCAAAGCCGAAGCACTGTTTGACTTTGACAAGGCTATCGTTAAGCCAGAAGGCAAAAAACTGCTCGACCAAGTTGTCGCTCAGCAAAAAGCCATCAAGCTCGAAACAATCATCGCTATCGGTCACACTGACTCGATCGGCTCAGATGTATACAACCAAGGCTTGTCAGAGCGCCGCGCCGCTGCTGTTAAAGCTTACTTGGTTACCCAAGGCATCGATGCAAACCGCATCACTGCTTCTGGTAAAGGTAAAACACAACCTGTTGCTGACAACAAGACAGCAGCTGGTCGTGCTAAGAACCGCCGCGTAGACGTCGAAATCATTGGTAGCAAGGGTTAATCTCCCTACCTTTGGCTGAGTACCACCGCCTTGCGCGGTGTGCTTTGACTAGAAAGGCCTCGCTTGCGGGGCCTTTTTTTATTTGACGTTTTCTCATACGACTCGTACGCAACCGACCACCCTTCTGGCTGCGCAGCACAACAAGGGTTTTCTTCACGCTCGGCACGCTATTGTGCGACGATAGAGTCTTCACCCGACGAGTGTTTACCTTACCCGCAGGGCCTGAACGTTTACGGATCAAAATCATGACGACCCATACCACGCCTTCAAGCAATGTCGATCAAGCTGAGCTCGACAAATTTAGCGCGCTGGCTTCGCGCTGGTGGGATCCAAATAGCGAGTTCAAACCGCTGCATGCCATCAACCCCTTAAGGTTGAACTGGATTAAAGAGCTCGTGGGTGGCCTGCAGGGTAAAAAAATACTCGATGTAGGGTGTGGTGGCGGGATTTTGGCAGAAAGCATGGCGGTGGCCGGTGCTGAGGTCACAGGTATTGATCTGGCCGATAAGTCGCTCAAAGTGGCGCAGTTGCATGGCCTTGAGTCTGGTGTGCCTGTCACGTATCGCAGCATTAGTGCAGAAGACATGGCCGCTGAGCAACCCGCGCAGTTTGATATCGTCACCTGCATGGAAATGCTTGAGCATGTGCCTGATCCGGGCTCGATCGTGCGAGCTTGCTCCACGTTAGTCAAGCCTGGTGGCTGGGTGTTTTTTTCAACGCTCAATCGCAATCCAAAATCATTTTTGTTTGCGATTGTGGGCGCTGAATATGTGTTGCGCCTGTTGCCACGCGGCACGCATAGCTGGCGCAGTTTTGTGCGGCCCAGTGAGCTTTCTGCGTCGGCTCGTGCTGCGGGGCTTACCACGCTGCAACTCAAGGGTATGAGCTATAACCCTTTTACTGAGCACTACTCGCTTAATCATGACACAAGCGTCAATTATCTGATGGCCACAAAAAAATGACCGCACTGATTTTGTTTGATTTTGACGGCACCTTGGCCGATACCGCACCAGATCTGGCTGCAGCGGCCAATCGTCAGCGCACGCGGGCTGGTCTTGAGCCTCTACCGCTTGAGGTGTTACGCCCCTACTCTTCTGCTGGCGCGCGTGGGCTCTTGCGTTGCGCGTTGAATTTAACTCCTGCTGACGAAGGCTACGAAGCGCATCGGGTGCAGTTTTTAAAAGACTACGAAGCGGCCATGACGGTGGACACCTGCCTCTTTGATGGCGTGCCTGAACTATTGGCACAGATTAAGAGCGAAGGGATGTCTTGGGGGATTGTGACCAACAAGGCCACCTATTTGGCCGCGCCAATTGTGAAAGCGCTGGGCCTGGCGCAAGACTGCGCGGTGCTGGTCTGTGGTGACACAACAGCGCATTCTAAGCCCCACCCTCTTCCGCTGTTGCACGCAGCACAGCAAGCCGGCTACGGCGTTGAACGCTGCCTGTATGTGGGCGATGACCTGCGTGATATCCAAGCCGCACAAGCTGCTGGCATGCCGTCAATTGCTGCCGCCTATGGCTATTGCGGGCCCGAGCACCCACCCGAAACATGGCAAGCTGATCATTGCGCGTACTCGGCTCGAGAGATGTGGCCGGCGATTCAGCAATTGATGCGTTAGTTGCTGATCTTAAGCAAGTAGATTTACAACAAGTAACACTCGCTGAACTCTTTTACATGTTTGTTGTCTGAATGTGACGGTTGTTCGTCTACAATCGTATTACTGGGGCCGATCCGGATTCGACGTGGGTCGCGAAACAGTGCAGGGCATGCCGAGCCCCAGTTCGCTCGTAAATCCACTGGAAACACTATAAACGCCAACGACGAGCGTTTCGCTCTGGCCGCTTAAGCGGTAGAGCCGCTGCACTGATTTGTCTTTGGGTCAGGTAGAGAAATCTACAGCAGCGTCATTTACAAAGAATCGGCGGTTGGCGGGTCACTCGTCAACTTCTTAAATCCAAGTGAATCGCCAAGGTCCGGCCTGTCGTTTGGCAAAGTCCAAGGTTAAATTCAAAATGAAACGACTACGCATGTAGAACTGCCTGCAGAGGGCTCGCGGACGGGGGTTCAATTCCCCCCGGCTCCACCACGAATTAGTACCCAAAGTACCTGAAATGCAATACGAGCACTCACAAGCCCTTGAATCTTAATGATTTAAGGGCTTTTTTCTTACATTGAAGAACATTGAGGCACATTCAGGCTACGCAAAAAAGCGTTGGTACTTCTGTTGGTATCTTGATAATCTCTGTTGGTATCTTGAAAAAC
>CAIZGG010000433.1 GCA_903932425.1 uncultured beta proteobacterium
AGTGGTGCCAATGAGCTTGGCTGATAACCGAGATTATCTTTGAGTAACGGGTTAGACGTGTAGGCGTAAGCGACAACTAACAAGGTATAACCATCTGCCGGGGCTTGGCTGACGTATTGCGTACCGATAATTGTGCCCCCACCCCCACGGTTTTCAGTGACAACCGATTGCCCCCACAATTGTGAAAGATAGTGTGCGATTGAACGGGCAAAAATATCTGTGCTGCCGCCGGGCGGATACGGCACAACAATCGTGACACGCTTTTCAGGAAATGCTGCGTTGCAAGAAAATACTGCCAGCGCAAGGCCAAGCGCCACAAACATCTTGGTTAACCAAGACGTTAAAGATCTCGTTAAAAACCCCGTTAAAGATGCCTCGAGCGATCCCGTTAAAGCTTGATTTAAAGATGCGTCAAATCGCCTCATGATCTCTTCTCTGCAAAAACTCGTTTGGGAGGCCCGGCGAGCGTCAAAAAACAAGGCCTGACCTTGTCAAAAACAAGATCTTATCTATTATGATCAATCCAAGCTTGTGAGCAGGCTTTTAAACCGCCTCACCCGCGGCCGACTGCCAATCAAACGGTACTCGGCTTAAACAAATACTAAACAAGAAAGCACCCGGGTTCAAAAACTATTAAACCCCAAATCCCGCGATTATTTCGGAGACCTTTGATGAACTTCAAACTAAATACACTGCTTGCCGCACTTGCCTTGACGTCAAGTGTTGCAGCACAAGCGCAAAGCCCTGCCTCACCACTACCCACCGCCACGGCTCAGTCTCAAGGCTTTTCTGAAGAGGGTTTAAAGCGTATCGACACCTTCTTTAAAAAAGAGGTTGCTGATAATCGCATGCCGGGCGCTGTGGTTGCTGTAACAAAGAATGGCAAGCTGGTGATCTATGAGGCGTATGGCTATCGCAATAAGGCCACTAACACGCCCATGACTACAGACACGATTTTTGCCTTGGCCTCGATGACCAAGGTCATGACAACCGTGAGCGCATTGACGTTTTATGAAGAGGCCAAGATGCCTCTAAACGCTTCTGTGGCAAATTGGTTTCCGCAATTCAAGACAATGAAACTTGGCGTGTTGGCGGCCGACGGCACCTTAACCACAGTCCCCGCCAAAAAGCCTGTCACGATTCAAGACTTAATGCGTCATACCAATGGCCTGACCTACGGCGGCCGCGGTGCAACAGCCATCCACAAACAATTTCCAGCCTCATCCTCTAGCTCTGCAATGGATTTAGATGGCAAACAATTTATTGAAAAACTTGCGTCAGCGCCTTTGTTGTACGAACCCGGCACGGCGTGGGACTATGGTTTTGGCTTGGACGTTTTAGGATTGATTCAAGAGCAAATCGCCGGCAAGACCTTAAGCGAGGTGATGCGCGAACGCATCTGGAGCAAGCTCGGTATGGTGGATACGGATTTTGACGTGAAAGCGAAAGATGCCAATCGCTTTGCGCAACCCTTGCCCACCGACACCTTAACCGGTGCGCCACAAAGCATGCCGATCTTGACCGCAAAGCTCAAGTATGACTGCGGTGGCGGCTGCGCTTACGGCACGGCAGGCGACTACATTCGTTTTGGACAGATGCTGTTGAACGGCGGGTCACTTGAAGGCAAGCGCGTGCTCGGCCCGCAAACTGTTGCGTTCATGACCTCTAACCATTTAGATGCAGGGATTCAAAATCGCGTCGCGGTCACCGAACCCGCACGTGTCGGCTATGGCTTTGGTTTGGGCGTTGCGGTGCGCACCGAGCGCGGCTTGTCAGCGATTAACGGCAATATCGGAGATTTTTCGTGGAACGGCGCCTATGGCACCACCTTTTGGGCTGACCCAAAAGAAAATATGGTGGTGGTTGTGATGGCTGCCACACCAGGCGAAGTGCGTAAAGAGTACCGTGAAAAAATCAACGCCCTGATTTATGGCGCGTTAGAGAAGTAATCATTTGGGTCATTCTCGGCATGCCAAAACATGCCGAGAACGAGCGCCCTCATACCTTTCTTAGGCAGATAACAAAATATCTTTTAAGCCCACACTACAAGAAAGGATTACAGTAGAGGTGACGAATGACCGTCATTCTTTGGCCTTGATTCACCAATGACCCTTAAACGTCCGCTACAAATCGCCCTGCTCGGCGGTGTGCTGTTAGCAGGTTTTGTTGGGTTTCGGGTTTGGCAAGGCCCACTGGTGCCGGCCTATCAGCTCAAAACCATTAATCTGACTCAAAATGTGGTCGCGACTGGCCGTATTGTGTCGACCTCGCGAGTACAGATCAACACTGAGATCGCGGGGGTGGTGCTTGAGCGTCGCGTCAAAGAAGGCGATCGGGTCAACGCAGGCGATGTGCTGATTGTTTTACGCGCTGACGACTTAGCCGCTAAAGCCCAAGAGGCGCAAGCCAGCTTAGAGCAACTGCAACGTGCCCGCCGACCACAGGCGCTGGCTGCACTGAGGCAAGCCGAGGCTCAGTTTGCTCAGGCCCAGCGTGAAGTCAAACGCCGTCGCGACCTCTTTAAAGCCGACTCGATTTCGCGTGAAGTGCGCGAGCAAGCCGAAAACCAAGAAAATACCGCCAAAGAGGCGCTCGAGCAGGCGCGCTTACTGGTCGCCTCGCTAGAGCCAGGCGCCTCAGAAGAAAACGTGTTGCTCGAACGCTTGGCCGCCGCCAAGGCTCTACTAGAAAAAACAACCATTCGCGCACAAGTCGCAGGCACGATCCTGACCCGCAATGTCGAACCGGGCGATGCGGTGCAACCGGTTGGCAAGGCCTTGCTTGAAATCGCTCGCGCTGGCGATACCGAAATCTTGATTCCACTAGACGAGCGCAACATCGGCAACATCGCAATCGGGCAAGTGGGTCTGTGCGTTGCTGACGCGTATCCAAACCGTCCGTTCAAAGCCCGCGTGAACTTTATCTCACCAACGGTTGATCCTCAACGCGGCACGGTCGACATCCGACTCAAAATTGACCCGGTACCCGACGGCCTCAAACAAGACATGACACTGTCAGTAGATATTGTCACCGCCGAGCGCTCAGACACACTGGTCATTCCTAATGACGCCCTGCTCTCGGTGAATGGCTCTCAGGCACAAGTGCTCGCCGTACAAAACGGCAAAGTCGTACGCACGACGGTAGAACTTGGCCTAAAGGGTTTAGCGCTGACTGAAATCAAGCAAGGCCTCAAAACAGAAGACTGGGTGCTATTGGCTGCGAGTGCAAAAGAAGGTGCGCGGGTTCGCCTCGCGCCCCAACCTATCCCCGCGCACAGTCAAGGTTTGTCGTCGCGAAAAGAAACGCCCGTCAAGTTCAACTGACAATGTGGATTGAATCAACCATTGCGGTGAAGTTTATGCGTCAGGGGCGCACGCAAACGGCGTTGATCATG
>CAIZGG010000434.1 GCA_903932425.1 uncultured beta proteobacterium
ATTCTGATGCCGATGTGTTGTTGCATGCCCTGACCGATGCCTTGTTGGGGGCCGCGGCGCTTGGTGACATTGGCCGGCATTTTCCGGATACTGATCCCCAGTACCGGGGGGTGGACAGCCGTGTGTTATTGCGTGCTGCTTATCAGCGTGTCCGTGAAGCGGGCTGGCAGGTGGTGAATATCGACGCTACGATTCATGCGCAGGCGCCTAAAATGGGCCCGCATGTCGGTGTGATGATTGCCAACATTGCACATGATTTAGCTATTGCGACGACTGTCATCAATATCAAGGCCAAAACCAATGAAGGCCTGGGTCATCTTGGACGCCAAGAAGGGATCGCCGCAAACGTGATCGTATTGTTAAGCGCTCACAACCCCCCATCTGGGATAAACACATAGCCGTGACCCCAAACGGTCTGAATGTAGGCTGGCTTTGAGGGGTTGACCTCAATGAGCTTACGCAGGCGTGAAATCTGCACATCCAGGCTGCGGTCATACGCTTCGTACTCGCGCCCGCGCGCAAGTTCCATAAGCTTTTCGCGCGAGATCGGGATCTTAGGGTGACGACCAAAAACCTTTAACACCGAGAACTCGCCTGTGGTGATCGGCACGATATGGCGATCGCGCATGAGTGTTCGTGTGGCCAGGTTCAGTTCAAACGGACCAAAGTAAATGGCTTCGTGAGCATAACTCGGGGCGCCCGGGTGCTCGTCACTGTTGCGACGCCGCAAGATGGCGTTGATACGGGCTAAGAGTTCGCGAGGATTAAAGGGCTTGGATAGGTAATCATCTGCGCCCATTTCTAGGCCGATGATGCGATCGATTTCTTCGGCGCGGGCGGTAAGCATAATGATAGGGGTGTTATCGTAATTGCCGCGCAGGCGACGGCAAATCGATAAGCCATCCTCGCCCGGCAGTATTAAGTCAAGCACCAATAAGTCAATGTGTTCGCGATGCCAGATTTTGGTCATTTCTTGGCCATCTTCGGCCGTTAATACGCTAAACCCTTGATCGGTAAGATATCGTCGTAACAGCTCACGCAAACGCGGGTCGTCATCGACAACTAGAATTTTGCGCACGATGTGGGAAGGTAAGATATTCATTATTTAAAACGCTCGCTTTTTAAGGCAAGGGGACGCCAAAAGTCAGACTGCAATAGTGCAAGATCGCACCATACCGGATTTGTCGCGAGGTTTTACATTTGCTGAGCTATGCTTAAAGGGTTGTAACAAATTCTTACAAATGCAAGCGTGGGGCGACAGGAAACTCGGCACAGATCAGGCAGGTTCACTTAATGAGACAAGCGCCGCGCAAAAGTCATTTTTTTTAAAACTATAAATTGTGAAAAACACACCGAAGCAGTGATTTGCCAGTGAAGTTTGTCGGTAAAGAATTTGCTCAATCAGGAAGGGATCACTCAGATGTTTCAAGCTAGCCAATTACGCCGCACACTTGAAGTCAATGGAAAAAATTACGACTACTTTAGTTTGCCCGACGCCCAACAGGCGGGCTTGCGCGATCTTAATACCTTGCCCTATACCCTGCGGATTTTGCTCGAAAATTTGTTGCGGTCTCAGGCACTGAACGTTCGTGCTTCACACGCCGCTGATGTTAGCCAGTTGGTGGCGCAACTGGTGGCTCAAAAAACCGATTGTGTGATTGAGTTCAGGCCCACGCGCGTCATGATGCCTGAGTCGTCTGGGCTGACGCTGATGGGTGATCTAGCGGCGATGCGTGATGCGATGGTTACGCTTGGTGGAGACCCTGCGTTGATTAATCCCAGCGTTGCGATGGATTTTATCGTCGACCATTCAGTGATGGTTGAAGACGCGGGCAAACCGACTTCGCTAGAAACCAATATGGCGATCGAGTTTGAACAAAATCGCGAGCGTTATGAATTTTTGCGATGGTGTAGTCAGGCGTTTGACGGCGTACGCGTGTTTCCGCCGGGCTCTGGAATTTTGCATCAAATCAACTTAGAGTTTTTAGGTAAAGTGGTCTGGACCAAAGAGCACGACGGGCGGACGTTGGCTTTTCCTGATTCGTTGATTGGCATGGACAGTCATACCGCAATGATTAACGCCTTGGGGGTTGTGGCTTGGGGTGTCGGTGGTTTTGAAGGCGGAGCGGTTGCGTTAGGTGAGCCGGTTTCGGTGCCTATTCCCGAGGTGGTTGGCTGTCATTTAACGGGTGCGCTGCAGCCTGGCGTCACCTCAACTGACTTGGTACTCACCATTACACAGCGATTGCGCGGTGAGGATGTGATTGGCCGGTTTATTGAATACTTTGGCGCTGGGGTCGACGCACTGACCTTGCCCGAACGAGCAACCGTCTCAAATATGACGCCCGAGTGTGGCGCCACCATGAGTTTCTTTCCGGTTGATCACGAGACGCTGCGCTATTTGGCAGTCTCGGGACGTAGTGCCGAACAGGTCGCGCTGGTCAAAGCCTATTGCCAGGCCCAAGGTCTGTGGCGAGACGCACAGACGTTAACGCCACGGTACGCGAAAGTCGTTGAGATCGATTTGTCTGCAGTGGTGCCGAGTATGGCCGGGCCCGGGCGCCCAGATGCGCGGGTTGATCTTGCGGGGGTGGCTCAGGCGTTTGACCACGCAATTGCGGCTAAGAAAAAGCCTGTACCCAACCACGGGCAAGAGAAGCCGTCTGCAGGATCGTCTCAGGTGACCGGTTCGTCTGAGTCTACTAGCGACATTAACGATGGCTCGGTGGTGATTACCGCAATCACCAGTTGTACGAATACCTCTAATCCCGCGGTCATGATTGGCGCGGGCTTACTGGCCCGTAACGCACGTCGCCGCGGCTTGCGACCCAAACCTTGGGTAAAAACGTCGTTATCACCAGGTTCGCGGGTTGTTGCTGATTATTTAAAAGCCTCGGGCTTGCAAACTGAGTTGGATGCTTTAGGTTTTAACGTTGTTGGCTTTGGTTGCATGAGTTGTATGGGTAACTCTGGGCCACTACCCGAGCCGATTTTGAAAGAGATTGAGACGCGCCAGTTGGCAACGGTGGCTGTGTTGTCGGGTAATCGTAATTTCGATGCGCGCGTACACAACAGCGTACAGGTAAATTTTTTGGCCTCACCGCCGCTGGTGGTCGCGTACTCGCTCACGGGGTCGATACGAACCGATTTAACGCAAGAGCCCTTGGGGCATGACGAACAAGGTGTGGCAGTCTATCTGCGTGATATTTGGCCCGCCGCCGAAGAAATTCGCGCCATGATCGAACGGTATGTCGAACCTCACCTTTACCAAGAACGCTATCAAACTATTTTTGAAGGCTCACCGCAATGGCGTGCGCTGACGAGCGTGACCGGCAAAATTTACAATTGGAAACCCGACAGCTTATTCATTCAACGCCCGCCGTATTTTGATGGAATGACGCGTGAGGTACCTATCCAGGACGATATCTTGGGTGCGCGCGTACTTGGTATGTTTGGTGACATGCTGACGACTGATCATATTTCACCAATCGGAAAATTTTCTGTTCAGACGCCAGCGGGCGAGTATTTGCAAAATTTGGGTGTGGCGCCAGCTGATTTTGTCAATTACGGCGCGCGCCGCTTAAATCATGAAGTGATGATGCGCGGCACTTTTGCAAACGTGCGTTTGCGCAACGAACTGACGCCAGAGGTACAGGGTAGTTCGACCTTGCATATGCCGGGCCAAGAGCCTATGTCGATTTACGCGGCAGCGCAACGCTATCGCGAAGAGGGCGTACCGTTAGTGATTGTCGCCGGCAAAGAGTACGGCGCGGGGTCGTCGCGTGACTGGGCCGCCAAAGGGACGGGCTTATTGGGGGTGCGCGCGGTGATCGCCGAGTCACTCGAGCGAATTCATCGGTCGAACTTGGTCAGCATGGGGGTATTGCCGCTGCAGTTTCTAAATGGTGACACCCGACAGACGCTTGGGCTTGATGGTTCTGAAACGTTTGATATTCGTGGCTTAAAACAAGGGTTGAAGGCGCGTGAGCAGCTCGAGTGTCTGATCCGCTACGCCGATGGTCGCTCGTGTACGATCCAGTTGTTGGTTCGCCTTGATAGTGACGTTGAGGCCGAGTATTACAGGCACGGCGGTATTTTGCAGTGCGTGCTAAGGGCTCGCTTAGCACAGGCGGCTGTCTAGCGTTCGAGATGTAGGGGCTCTCGCCGTATCCAACGGCGAGGCGTTCTAACGAATAATGAAAATGATGATGCATAGTTTTTTAAATAGAAAATCTTTTTTTTCCTCGCGTGTTCATGCTCTGCTGTTTGGTGCGCTGTGGGTACTAAGCGCCAACGTATGGTCGCAGGGTGAGTTTCCGAATCGCTCAATCACGTTCATTGTTCCGCAGTCGGCAGCGGGCTCAACCGATACCGTGGCGCGCCTTACCGCTCAAAAGTTAAGCGATAGCTTTGGTCGACAAGTCGTTGTCGAAAATCGCGCCGGCGCAAGTGGCATCATCGGCGCTGATTTGGTTGCGAAGGCGGCCCCGAATGGTTACACGCTGCTGGTGGCAGGTACAGGCATCATCGCAATCAATCCATTTTTGTATAAAAACATTACGTATGAGCCGTTCAAAAGCTTTACGCCGATTGCCTTAATTGGCTATTCAAATGACGTGCTAGTTGTGAACACAGCGGTGGAGGCTCAGACCTTGAGTGAGTTGGTGGCATTAGCCAAAGCTAAACCCGGAGAAATAAAATATGCCTCAGCGGGGGTCGGGACGTCACCACATTTAACCGCTGAGCTATTTCGCCAGCGCACCGAGACAGAGCTCATGCACGTGCCCTATAAGGGCAGTACACCAGCAGTGGTTGCCACAGTTAGCGGTGAGACCTCGCTGATGTTTACAGGGATCGCGTCGTCTATTGCGCACATCAAAAGCGGTCGCTTAAAGCCAATTTCAGTTAGTAGCTCTAAGCGCTCGCCGTCTTTGCCTGATGTCCCGACGATTGCTGAGTCGGGTTACCCCGGTTTTGAGGTGAACTATTGGATTGGTCTGTTCGCCCCGATGGGTACTCCGCCTGAGGTCGTGACCCGTCTTAATACAGAAATCAATCGATTTTTAGGTCAGCCCGATACGCGGATGCGCTTTCAGGCCTTGGGGCTCGAGCCGTTTTTGGGGACCCCTAGTGAGTTTGCCGACGTGATTCAAAAAGATGCCGCGTTATGGAAAAAAACCATCGAGGCCTCTGGGATCAAGGCTGAGTAAGCTGACTTCGCTGTGAATTTTTTGTAACCAACTGACATTTGTTTTTAGAGCTTGCCGTGGCCTCTGGCGAGGTGGGTCGCGTGTTCTGGGTCTAAACTGAAGGCGTTTAACTCGAGGCTGGAATGTATGCGTAGGCAAACTAATTGGTTTGTGTGTCTGGTGGCGTCGTGCCTGGGTGTCACGAGTGCTTGGGCGCAGGCACCTGTGCAAGCCACGAATATGGCACCGTTGCCTCAAACAGCGGCGCAGCCAGCTAATCAGCCGAGCGGGCAGGTGAATATTGTTTCGCTCCCTGAGTTGCAAGCTTTGGTAGCGCCTGTGGCTTTGTACCCAGATGCGTTGCTTGCGCAGATGCTGATGGCGGCGACCTACCCACTTGAGGTGGCATCGGCCACAATTTGGTTGCAGAACAATCGCTTGACGGGCAGCGCCTTTGAGGCGGCCTTGGCACAACAGCGTTGGGACAACAGTGTTAAATCATTGGTGCATTTCCCCGATGCGTTAAAACTTTTGGGCAATCAACTTGAATGGACGCACCGCTTGGGCGATGCTTTCTTAGTGCAGCCTGCCGAGCTGATGCAGGCCGTACAAGCGTTACGTTCAAACGCGCGACAGGCGGGGCACTTGCAATCGGGCACGCAGATGGTGGTCTCAACCGACCCCCTCTCAAACATCATCATCATGCCTGCCAACCCTGAGGTGATCTACGTGCCAACGTACAACCCAATGGTGGTGTATGGTTCTTGGCCTTATCCAGCTTATTTGCCCTATGCGGTTTACAACCCGGGCTGGGGTGCGATGGCTTTTGGCGTTGGTATTGGCGTGGGGGTTGCCCTGTGGGCCACGCCGTACTGGGGTTATGGCTCAATTTATATCAATAATGGCTATTACAACCGCTTCAATACCTTGTACAACGCACCCGGCTATCGCTATCCAGCGCGCGTGGGTGGGGCAAGCTATTGGGCCTATAACGGGGCACATCGGTACAACGTCCCCTATAGTTATCCGAACCATGGTGTGACACCCGCTGCGCAACAGCACCTGAATCAAGCGCGGCAAAATGCACAGCAACATGTGCAAGCTCACAGCGGCACATCAAACTCTTACGGTGGGCGCAGCGGTTCGCGTCGTCACTGACGGTTTCGCCAACTTAGCACTCAAGGTGTAACGGTGATACAACAAACGCCTCGTATATTGTTTATCGGTGTCGGCGCCATGGGTAACCCAATGGCAGCGTGCCTGTTACGCGCCGGCTATCAAGTGACCGTCTATGACACTCAGGCGGCGCGCATGCAGGCCTTTGTTGTTGAGCATGGCGGCGAGCAAACGACTACGCCCGCAGCGGCTGCGGCTCACGCTGACATTGTGATCATGATTTTGCCCAATAGTAGGGTGGTCGAGTCGTTGCTGTTTGAGGCAGAGGCGATTGCGGGTCAACTTAAACCGGGCACTGTCGTGATCGACATGACTTCAGGCGTGCCCTCGGTCACCCAGGCCTTGGCCGAGCGTTTGTCTAAACAGGGCGTGACGCTGTTTGATGCTCCGGTGTCGGGTGCGGTTGCGCGCGCGGTGTCTGGTGAACTCACAATTATGGTCGGCGGCAGCGATGTCGCGGTGCTGCCTGTTATGCCGGTTTTACAGGCGATGGGCACAGTGACGCGTACAGGCCCCGTTGGTAGTGGCGATGCGATGAAGGCCTTGAATAATCTCGTGTCTTGCGGGGGCTATCTCATCGGTATTGAAGCACTCTTGATTGGCTCAAAATTTGGCTTGGATGCCGACATGATGGTAGACGTACTCAACGCCTCGACAGGGATGAATAACAGTACTCAAAAGAAATTTAAGCAATATGTGTTGTCGCGAAAATTTAATACTGGGTTTCCGATCCATATGATGCTAAAAGATTTGGATAATGCGGTGGGTATCGCGCACGAGCAGTCGATGCCCGCGCCCTTTTCGCAGTTGTGCCGAGACCTTTGGGCTGCTGCCTCGACTTCGCTCGGGCCGCAGGTTGACCACACGGCCCTTGCTTTGTTTAGTGAGCAACTCGGTGGCGGTGAGATCAAGTAAATTAAAGAGACAACGCATCTCTTGGAGGCATAAAAATATTTGTTTGGATCAGCGGCCAGAGCGCGGGTAGAATGAAGTCTGGGTCGAAGCAAAAAATCTCTACTCCCCACAAATAAAATATCATTCCGAGACAAATAAAAATGAAAAGCAGATATCTCCAATTACTCGCAACGATTGTATTGGCTGCATGCGCAAGTATGACGCGTGCCGAAGTGAATGAATTGCGCGTGCCCCTTGGCGCAGGTGGTTTCGGTTTTTTGCCACTGCACATCATGAAGTCGCACAATTTGATTGAAAAGCATGCCGAGCAGGCTGGCGTCAAAGTGAAAGTGAACTGGTCCAACATTGGTGGGCCCGCTGGCATGATTGATGCCTTGCTTTCGGGTTCGGCTGATTTTATTTCAGCGGGGCCACCGTCTTTTTTGATCTTGTGGGATAAGACCAAAGGCGGCGCCAATGTCAAGGGCGTGGCCTCGATGAGCTCAATGCCGATGCGCTTAAATACCCGGGCCGAACATTTGCAAACGATCGACAACCTCAAGGCAGGAGACAAGATCGCGGTCACCTCGGTGAAATCCTCGATCCCATCGATTGTGATGCAGATGTACGCCGTTAAAAAATACGGCAAAGCAGAGGCCTTCAGATTTGACCCTTACACCGTGACCATGAACCATTCTGATGCGGCTGCGGCGCTCTTGTCTGGAAAAACAATTTCAGGTCATTTTGCTTCGGCGCCGCTTGATCAGCGCGAGCTAAAAGAACCAGGCGTTCGTACGATTATGAACTCGGACGATGTGATGGGGGGGTCGACGACTTTCACAATGATCTCAACCACGCAAAAATTTCAAGACCAAAATCCTAAGGTGTATGCTGCGTTTGTGAAGGCATTGAAAGAGGCGCAAGCGTTGATCATGCAAGACAAAGAGGCCGCGGTAAAAGTGTTGCTCGAATCTATGGGCGGCGGGGCGGGGTCAGCGGCTGACATGCTTGCCATCTTGAATGATCCAACCACCAAATATACGCTTCAACCCGAAAACGTGATGAAGTATGCCCTGTTCATGCACGAGATTGGCTCGCTTAAAAACCGCCCGGCAGCGATCGGTGATTTGTTTTTAAGCGGTGCCGATGTGAGTGGCGGTAACTAAGGTTCTGAAGTTTGATGGCGCAGGCGAGCACCAAAACGCTCGCCGTTTCGTCAAGTTTGCATGCCCCATTTTCGAATCGTGGCACGTTCGATCACTTTGAAGATAAAGTTTTCGACAATGAGCCCAATAAAAATAACCATGAAGAGCCCAGCGAATACGCTGGGTATTTCTAGTAAGTTTTTATTTTGATAAATAAACCAACCTAAGCCGCCCGAGCCCGAACTGACACCAAAGACCAGCTCGGCGGCGATCAGAGTACGCCAGGCAAAGGCCCAGCCCATTTTGAGCCCAGACAAAATGCTAGGAAATGCGGCCGGAATCAAAATGCTTCGCACATAAGCGAAGCCAGTTAAACCATAATTGCGGCCAACCATTCGCATGGTGAGCGATACCGACATAAAGCCAGAGTGGGTATTTAGTGCAACAGCCCACAGTACAGAGTGGATGAGCACAAAGACCAAGCTGCCTTCGCCCAAGCCAAACCAGATCAATGCCAGCGGGAGCAACGCAATAGCCGGTAATGGGTTGAACATCGCGGTCAGTGTTTCAAGGATGTCGGTGCCGATGCGGGTCGTGATGGCTAGCACGGTGAGCAGGGCGGCTAAGGCAATCCCGCAGGCATAGCCTATCAACAGTACACTGATTGACGTCCAGGCTTTGGCGAGTAATCCACCAGACATGATGCCGGTAAAGAGCGCCTGCATCGTCGCCGAAAACGTTGGAAACAGCAGTTCGTTGTTTAAGTGCTGTGCGTAAATCTGCCAAATAGCGGCGAGGGCAGCTAGCAATAACACGCGGCGCAAAGCTGTGTTGTTACCGAGGCGCTCAAGCAAGGACAAAGGTTTTTCAACCACACCCACGGCACTGTAGGGTTCGGGCGTGCGATAGATCTCAGGGCGATTGCCGGTGTCGACCGGGTGCTTAGCCATGCTGCACCTCATGGTGTTGGTTGTCTTGCTGCGTAAACAACATATCGTTAATTTTTTCTTCGAGTTCTTTTTCGGCTGCACTGTCTGAGTGGTGACGCGGCAAGCTGTTGAGTTCAGCCTTCACCTGACCTGGATGTGGGGTCAACAGCAAAATCCGATTACCCAGACGGATGGCCTCAGGGATCGAGTGCGTGACAAACAGCACCGTAAAGTGAGTGTCATCCCACAGTTGCATCAACTCATCTTGCATCTTGCGACGGGTCAGTGAATCAAGCGCTGCGAAGGGCTCATCCATCAACAGGATGTCTGGTTCCATGGCCATGCCGCGCGCAATCGAGACGCGTTGCTTCATGCCACCCGACAAGGTGTGTGGATAGCTATTGGCAAACTTTGAGAGGTTTACTTTTTCGATATATTCAAGCGCACGTTCACGCGCCGCCGCGCCGCGTAATGTGCCACTTGCCGTCAGCGGAAACATCACGTTTTCAAGTACGGTTTTCCAGGGCAAGAGTTGATCAAACTCTTGAAACACCATCATGCGGTCTGGGCCTGGTTTTGTGACGTTGGTGCCTTTAAGTTTGATTGAGCCCTCGACGGTGGGCATGTAGCCCCCGACCGCCTTGAGCAGCGATGATTTGCCGCAGCCCGAGGGGCCAAGCAGCACAAAGCGATCGGCCTCATAGACCTTGAAGTCAACCCGATAGGTCGCAGTGACAAGATGCTCGGTTGTTTTGTATTGAAGCGTGACGCCGTCTACTTCGAGTAGAGGGGGCTTGTTTTGGGTGATGTCCTGCATCGAGGTCTCCAGCTTAGGCGAGCAAGGTTAGCGGAAAACGCACGCTTCTGTCAGCGTCCGCCCATTTCGACCCGCTCTGCACCACCAACGCTTCGCAGGGGCTGGAACCCTGTCCAAGCTAATACAATACGGGTATGACACATATTTTGGCCCTGGAAACCTCTACGACCACCTGCTCGGTTGCGCTGCTGACTGAGCAAGGCTCAAGTACGACCGTGGTTCAGCGCCAGTTAGAAGGTACGGCGGGCCATGCTGCGAGCCTTTTGCCGATGGTGACTGCCTTGCTGGCTGACTGCGGGGTCGGGCGCGGCTCACTAAGTGCCGTGGCATTTGGTCAGGGCCCCGGTGCTTTTACCGGCATTCGTGTGGCCTGCGGGGTTGCGCAGGGTATGGGGTTGGCGCTGCAAATCCCTTTGCTCCCAGTTGGAGCACTGCCCGCGGTGGCGGTACAGGCGGCGCAGCGTTTGCCGCAGCATCTGATTCTTGCAGCACTTGATGCACGGATGGATGAGGCCTATTTTGCGGCTTATATCGATGATGCTGCGAGTGGGTTGGTGGTTCTGCAACCGCCGGTGTTGCTGCCTGCTAGCCAACTGTCGGCTTTTATTGAGCAGCGTTTGCCGTTGTGGCGCGCGCGCTCGCCCAAGGCTTTGGGGGTTTGTTACGTGGGTGAAGGCTGGGGTCTGACGGGGGCAACGGCAAGCTTGCCGCTCGGGTGCGTGGCTGACGATCTTCTGGCGCGACCCAATGCTCAAGCCGTAGCTGCCTTGGCACTTCGAGGCTGGCACACGGGTCAGAGCGTGTTGCCCGAACAGGCCGCTCCGCTTTACTTGCGTGATCGTGTGGCATTTACTGTGGCCGAGCGTGCCCTAGGTGAGGGTGGTAATCCGCGTGCCTTGACGCCGGGTCAGGCGGCTTTGGTGCCCATGACAACGGTCGATCTAGTCGAAGCCCTTGAAATCGAGCGTGCGGTGCAGTCGTTTCCCTGGACACTTAAAAATTTTGAAGATGCGCTAGCTGCAGGCTACGAGGCCTGGGTGTTGAGGCAGGGGTCTGAGTTGCTGGGGTTTTGTATCGCGATGCAGGCACCTGATGTGGCTCATATTTTGGTGATCGCGGTGTCGCGTGCCCATCAGCGCCAAGGCTATGCCCGTCAATTGTTGGCGCAAATTACGCGCAGTGCGCAAGCGCAAGGCGCAGAGGGCTTGCTACTTGAAGTTCGCCCCTCAAATCACGCGGCGCTCGCTTTTTATGCGTTCGAAGGGTTTAATCAGATTGGTGTGCGCCGCGATTATTATCCGGCGGGTCGCGGCGAGCGCGAAGACGCGTATGTTTTAAAGAAAACGTTTGATCAATCGTAAGATCCGCTGACAAGTATGACGCCAAGCCCAGATCCTAAGCCCTTGCAATACTCGGCCTTGCAGCTGGCGTGGTTGCACGAGCTCGGCATTGATAAGCCGTGGCTGCCTGGCGATACACGTGCCGTGCCGCGTGTCGACACACCTGCCGTGCCGTCTGTCGCGCAAAACGCCGAGGCTGCGGTGGTGATTAAAAATGAGGTGCAGTCGCAAACAACTGCTGCCGCGCCAACGATTTCACCGGGGCGTGCAGCGACGCGCGGGGCGGCGAGCAAACCGCAGCAAGCCGCAGCCCCCATGAGTGCAGCCAGTGTTGCTGCCATGACGGCCTTGACGGCCGCTGCCGCCGCCGCGGCCCCCGATCTTGGAGCCTTGGCGCACGCTGCGGCTGCGTGTCAGGCTTGTGGGCTTTGTCGCCAGCGTGACCAGGTTGTGATGGGGCAGGGTGTGACGCAGCCCGCGATTTTGGTGATTGGTGATGGCCCGGGCGAGCAAGATGATCGCAAGGGGCTGCCCTTTATGGCCGAATCCGGCGCCTTGCTCGATCAAATGCTGGCAACAATCGGGAGTGCGCGCACGCGCGACGTCTATCTGACCAATTTGGTGAAATGCCGTCCCCCTGGAAACCGGCTTGCGCTACGTGAAGAAATTGCGGCGTGTCAGTCCTATCTGGTGCGTCAGCTTGAGTTATTACGGCCCTTTAGCATCTTGGCGTTGGGTCGCGTCGTTGCACAAACACTGTTGAATACAGATGAGCCACTGCAAGACTTGCGGGGCCGGATTCATGAAATCGACATCGCAGGGCAAAAAATCCCTTTGGTTGTGAGTTATCACAGTGGCTATTTATTAAATCACCCCGCAGACAAAGCAGCCGCTTGGCAAGATTTGCAGTTGCTTCGTACGTTGCGGCGCTAGGTATATTTTCTTAGCGCCTAGGGTGTGTGGCGTGGTTCGGCTACAGTGCCTTGCCGTGCCCCTCTTGCCCAATCTCGGCAAGCAGGTTCGGGTTTCGTTTGAGATTGATGTTGTTCCAGCGGATCAACACCAGCATCATGCCAGCGACTAACACGCCAAAAATCCCGATGATGATGCTGATCGACAACTGCAGCCACAACAACACGGTGTAAATCGCCACCATTAACAAAATATTCAACTGTTCGTTGAAATTTTGCACTGCAATCGAGTGACCTGCCGACAGCAACACGTGACCGCGGTGCTGTAGAAGCGCGTTCATAGGCACAACAAAATAGCCCGAGGTCAGGCCAATCAAAATGAGCAAGATGTAGGCTGCCCAAGGGATCTCGACGCCAAGAATGTTGATGGTCCATGAAGATTGCACAAAAGGCATCAACAGAACGATAAAACCCATCGCAACGCCGAGCGGCAAGACCGTTAAGGCACGGGGCAGTGCGACCCGCCCGGCAAGCACTGCGCCGCCAATGGTGCCAATGGCCGTGATACCCATCAAAATTGAGGCCTGATCAAGGCGATAGCCAAGGTGGCTGCGACCCCACTCGATCACGATGAGCTGCAAGGTTGCACCCGCACCCCAAAATAAGGTGGTCACAGCCAGTGAGATTTGTCCCAGTTTATCTTTCCAGAGGATGCGAACGTAGCCCCAGAACGCTTTCATCAGGCTGATTGGGTTTTTTTGTTGCTTGGGGTAGTGAAGGTGAGTCTTTGGGATCATCAGTGTGCAGACTGCGGCCGCAGCGTAGACCAGCGCGATCACCAAAATCGCGGCCTCGGCCGGAGTTTGTACAAAGCCGCTAAGCCAGGGGTGCGTGAGTAGCCAACCTGAAACGCCAGGCGACACAAGTACGCCACCCACCAGCGTGCCCAGAATAATGGACAAGATGGTTAAGCCTTCAATCCAGCTATTGCCCTTTACCAGTTGCAGCGGAGGCAGCATTTCTGTGACGATGCCGTACTTTGCAGGCGAATACGCTGCTGCACCAATGCCGACCAGCGCGTAGGCCACGCAAACCAAATTGACTTGCGCACCGGTCGATAAACCCAAAAAGGCATAACAGAACATCAGCGCGCAACCACTGACCTTGATGGCATTGGTGACAAACATGACTCGACCCTTGGGGTAAGAGTCAGAAATCGCACCGACAAAGGCGGCAAGCAGCACATATGAGGCGGCGAACCACCATTTCATCATGGGGGCCATCCAATCGGGGCCGTGTAGCTGTTGAATCAGCGCGATTGCGGCAATGAAGAGCGCGTTGTCGGCAAGCGAAGAAAGCGCTTGCGCCGCCATAACGGTAAAAAAGCCTCTGTTCAAGTGGTGCGTCTTTTAAAAAAGGGTTAAATCCAAAATTGTGCCGTGGCGCGGCGTTCATTGGTTTGCCACACCTCTGTCCGAGTATACCGACAGATCCTTGGGTTTATACGCAAAGACAAGGCACGCAACAATGCTGGATTTTGAACGAAAAGAGAATGAGGGATTGCCCTTGGTACAGATTGGGGTTGAACAGCCATTCAC
>CAIZGG010000435.1 GCA_903932425.1 uncultured beta proteobacterium
AACTACCTGGCAATGTCTTACGATCACCGAATCATTGATGGTCGCGAGGCAGTCTTGGGCTTGGTTGCGATGAAAGAAGCGCTCGAAGATCCACAACGCTTATTACTCGAAATCTAAACCGAGATACTCATGTCTACTCAATTTGATGTTGTTGTGATCGGTGCAGGCCCCGGCGGCTACATCGCTGCAATTCGTGCCGCGCAGTTAGGTTTGTCAGTGGCGTGCATTGACGCCTGGCAGAACGGTAAGGGCGGGCCCGCCCCAGGCGGTACTTGCACCAACGTCGGGTGCATTCCGTCTAAGGCTTTGCTTCAGTCTTCAGAGCATTACGATCAGGTCAACCATCATTTTGCAGAGCATGGGATCGAGGTCAAAGGCGTCAGCCTTAATCTCGAGCAATTGCTCGGTCGCAAAAATAGCGTTGTGAAGCAAAACAACGATGGCATCTTGTATTTGTTTAAAAAGAACAAGATCACGTTCTTTCACGGAAAAGGCGCCTTTACCGGAAAGGTAGACGGCGGCTGGGCGATTAACGTCAGCGGAACCGCAACGGCCGATATCGTGGGCAAACATGTCGTGATCGCTACGGGCTCTTCGGCGCGCGAACTGCCTGGCTTACCGTTTGACGAGAAGCAGGTCCTGTCTAACGACGGCGCACTGAATATTTCCGCTGTGCCGAAAAAATTAGGTGTGATCGGTGCGGGTGTGATCGGGCTAGAGATGGGCAGCGTTTGGCGTCGTTTGGGTGCTGAAGTGACTGTCCTAGAAGCGATGCCTGAGTTTTTGGCAGCGGTCGATCAGCAGGTTGCAAAAGAAGCGCTCAAGATTTTTACCAAGCAAGGCCTTGCGATTCAAACCGGTATCAAGCTCGGCGAGATCAAGGCCAGTGCCAAGAGCGTCACCGTGCCTTATACCGATGCAGCAGGTGTTGAGCAAAAGCTTGTGGTTGACAAACTGATTGTGTCGATTGGTCGCGTGCCTTATACCGGTGGCCTGCAGGCCGAGGCGGTTGGCTTGCAGCTTGATGAGCGTGGTTTTGTCGTAGTCGATGGTGACTGCAAAACCAATTTGCCAAATGTGTGGGCTGTGGGCGACGTGGTGCGTGGTCCGATGTTGGCGCACAAAGCCGAAGAAGAAGGCGTTGCGGTTGCCGAGCGTATTGGTGGCCAGCATGGGCACGTTAATTTCGATACGATCCCTTGGGTCATTTACACCTCACCCGAAATTTCTTGGGTGGGCCAAACCGAGCAACAACTCAAGGCGAGCGGCCGTGCCTACAAGGCAGGTAGCTTTCCGTTCCTGGCCAACGGCCGGGCACGTGCGCTAGGCGACACAACAGGGTTTGTCAAAATCTTGGCAGACGCTGCAACTGACGAAGTGTTAGGCGTGCATATCATTGGCCCTATGGCCTCTGAGTTGATCGCCGAAGCCGTGACCATCATGGAGTTCAAAGGTGCCGCTGAAGACATTGCCCGAATCTGTCATGCTCACCCCACTTTGTCAGAGTCGATGAAAGAAGCTGCGCTGGCCGTTGACAAGCGCACGCTGAATTTTTAAGAAACGCCGTTGAACGTTCTTGAATCCTACGAGCAAACACTCGCTGAACGAGGCTACCAGTCAGACCCGGCACAGCGGGCGGCAGTTGCCCGCCTGCAGCGCTACTATGACGACTGGGCGATTTTTAAAGGGCAGCGCTCAAGCGCGGTAAAGCGCTTTTTTAAACGTCCAGAGATCCCGCGCGGTGTGTATCTGTGGGGTGGAGTCGGCCGAGGCAAAAGTTTTTTGATGGATGCTTTTTACGCGACCGTTCCGGTTACGCGTAAAACCCGCTTGCACTTTCATGAATTCATGCGCAGCGTTCATCGCCAGCTTGACGAAGTCAAAGGCATGCAAGACCCGCTTGATGAAGTCGCGCGTCGTATTTCAAAAAATTATCGGTTGATTTGTTTTGACGAGTTTCATGTGTCGGATGTTGCCGATGCAATGATTCTGTATCGCTTGTTACTGAAGTTCTTTGAGTTCGGCACCTCGTTTGTGATGACCTCAAATTACGAACCCTCGACGCTCTATCCTGATGGCTTGCATCGCGATCGCTTATTGCCTGCAATAAAGCTGATTCAAGACCGTATGGATATTTTGAACGTTGATGCGGGCATTGACTACCGCAGACGCACCCTCGAGCAAGTAAAGTGTTATCACAACCCTGCAGGCGCGCAAGCCGATGAGGCCTTGCAGCAGACGTTCACTCAGCTGGCAGACACTGCAGCACAAGACCCCGTTCTGTTGATTGAGCACCGAGAGATTCGTGCCAAGCAGCGCGCAGGTAGTGTGGTTTGGTTTGATTTTGCAACGCTTTGCGGTGGCCCTCGCTCGCAAAACGATTACCTTGAATTAGCAAGTCGCTTTCATGCTGTGATTTTGTCTGATGTGCCAAAAATGGGGCCGCGCGAGGCCTCTGAAGCGCGGCGTTTTACTTGGCTCATTGATGTTTTTTACGATCATAAAATCAAGCTGATCATGTCAGCCGCTTGCGAGCCCGATGAAATTTACACGTCGGGCCCAATGTCTAACGAGTTTCACCGCACCGTGTCTCGCATTCTTGAAATGCAATCCAAAGAGTATCTAGACTCAGACCGTCGCGATACCGTCAGTATCTAATACTCAGCAGCGCGCCTTCTCAAACCTCAGCACTTGGTCACCTTATGAATACCCGCGTTCTGACTGGCATCACTACCTCTGGTACTCCGCACCTTGGCAATTACGTGGGGGCGATTCGTCCGGCGATACAAGCTAGTCAGCAAAATAATGTTGATGCGTTTTTTTTCTTGGCTGATTATCACGCGTTAATCAAATCTGAAGACCCAGTTCTGATCGCGCGTTCGCGACTTGAAATTGCTGCAACCTGGTTGGCGTCGGGGCTTGATCCTAAGCGGGTCACTTTTTATCGCCAGTCTGATGTGCCAGAAATCCCCGAGCTGTGCTGGATGCTGACGTGTGTGACCGCTAAAGGTTTAATGAACCGCGCTCACGCATACAAAGCCTCTGTTGATCAAAATACAGCAAAAGGCGTTGAGGCCGATGACGGCATCAATATGGGCTTGTTCTCTTATCCTATTTTGATGGCAGCTGACATTTTGATGTTTAACGCACACAAGGTGCCAGTTGGTCGTGACCAAACGCAGCACCTCGAGATGGCGCGTGATATCGCGCAGCGTTTTAATCATTTGTTTGGCCAAGGGCGTGATTTTTTTGTGTTGCCTGAAGCCGTCATCTCTGAAGACGTCGCGACTTTACCTGGTTTAGATGGTCGCAAGATGTCCAAAAGTTACGGCAATACGGTGCCCTTGTTTGAAGGCGGGGCTAAAGCCTTAAACTCTGCCATCGCAAAAATTGTGACTGATTCGCGAGGCCCCGGCGAGCCAAAGGATGCAGATGCCTCGCACCTGTATCTGATCTACAAGGCCTTTGCGCAGCCCTCTGAGACTGCCAAATTTCATGCTGAGTTATCAGCAGGCATGGGTTGGGGCGATGCTAAAAAACGCTTGTGCGAGCGTATCGAACAAGAGATGGGTCCGTTGCGTGCGCACTACGAAGATTTAATGTCGCACCCAGATCGTATCGAAGAGATTTTGCAAGAGGGGGCTCGCAAAGCACGCGCGATTGCTACACCGTTTATTCAAGAATTGCGGCAAGCAGTGGGGTTACGCAGCTTAGCCACTTCACGCACTGCGTCTGCTTCACAGCCCACTAAAAAAGAAAAAGGCTCGGGCAAAAGTGCCCGTTATGTTACGTTTCGCGACGAAACCGGTCAGTTTCGGTTTCGCTTGCTGGCACAAGATGGTGCCGAGTTGTTTTCTTCGATAGCCTTTGCCGATCCTAAACAAGCTGGCGCAGCAATGCGGGCACTGCAGCAAGCTGGCGCGCAGGCCAGCCTCAAGCTTGAGGGCGCAGTGGGTTTGCTGATTGTGCAAGGCGAGCAAGTGATTGCCAAAGCGCCCGATAGTGCCTCGACTGAGCAACGCGAGCAACTGATCGCGGCGCTGACGTTGGCCATGCAACCGAGCGACGTCGGCTAGTAACGCTTAGTCTAGGTGCTTTACTTGCACTCAGTCTTGAGTGCAAGTTTCTCAAACATCGAACAGTTACGATTTTTTTAATTTGGCAAAGGCCGCTGCCATCGCGCCGCCCGGGCTAGGCTCGGGTGTGCTGTTGGCGTTCGGTTTGCGCGCGCCCCGATTGCTGTTGCCGCCTGAACCACTAACATTGCCCCCGCCCGAACCACCACCAGCCGCCATGGATCTTGCCGGTGGCGCATCGTCATTGAGCCGCATCGTTAAGGCAATGCGCTTGCGCGCAATATCAACCTCTTGCACACGCACTTGCACGGTTTGGCCAACGCGTACAACATCGCGTGGATCGCTCACAAACTTTTCAGCGAGCGCCGAGATATGGACCAAGCCATCTTGATGCACGCCAATATCCACGAAGGCGCCAAAGTTTGCTACGTTGGTGACAACGCCTTCAAGAATCATGCCCGGCATTAAGTCGTTGAGCGTCTCTACGCCTTCTTTAAAGGTCGCCGTCTTGAACTCTGGGCGTGGGTCACGACCAGGCTTTTCGAGTTCGAGCAAAATATCACGTACGGTGGGCACACCAAATTTTTCATCGATGAATTCAGCAGGCGACAAACCTTTGAGCTTATCGCGATTGCCAATTACATCTTTCATCTCGCTGGCGATTTTTTTCAAAATGCGTTCAACGACAGGATACGCTTCGGGGTGAACCGACGAGCGGTCTAGCGGGTTGTCACCGTTTTGAATACGTAAAAAACCAGCCGCTTGTTCAAACGCCTTTTCGCCAAAGCGCGTGACCTCTTTAAGTGCTTTGCGATTGGCAAAGGCGCCTTTTTCGTCGCGATAGCTGACGATATTTTTTGCCAGCGTGCTGTTGAGCCCTGAAACACGGGCCAGCAACGCAGCAGATGCCGTATTCACGTCTACACCCACGGCGTTCACGCAATCTTCAACGACGGCGTCAAGCGAGCGCGCGAGTTCGCGCTGATTTAAATCGTGTTGATATTGGCCTACGCCAATGGCCTTCGGTTCGATTTTAACGAGTTCGGCCAACGGGTCTTGCAAGCGACGGGCAATCGACGCGGCACCACGCAGGGTCACGTCAAGATCCGGAAACTCGAGTGCTGCTAGCTCAGAGGCCGAGTACACCGACGCACCTGCTTCAGAGACGACTACACGTGTCAATTTAAGGTCAGGTTGGGCAGCCATTAAATCGACAACGAGTTTTTCAGTTTCGCGCGAGGCCGTACCGTTGCCGATTGCGACAAGTTCGATGTTGTGACGGCGTGCAAGAGTCGCTAACACGGCTAGTGTGCCAGCGCGGTCACGGCGCGGTTCAAACGGATATACGGTAGCCGTTTCAACGACTTTTCCGGTGTGATCAATCGCAGCCACTTTGACACCTGTGCGAATGCCAGGATCTAGTCCTAAAACAGCTTTCGGGCCGGCAGGCGCCGCCAATAGCAGATCTTTTAAGTTGGCGGCAAACACACGAATCGCCTCGGTTTCGGCGGTTTCACGCAGTCGCGTGATCATTTCAGATTCAAACATGGTTAAGAGTTTGACGCGCCAGGTCCAGCGTGCAACGTCGGCTAACCACTTGGCACGCGCAGTGGGCGCGGCTGCGAATAAGTCTTTGCCAAGCTTTAAAAAATTAGCGACACGTTCGACGCAAGGGTGCGGGATCAGAACGTCTTGGCTGGCCTCAAGGCCGATGCGCAGTTCGAGCGCGCCTTGTTGACGGCCACGCAGCATCGCCAAAATACGGTGTGAGGGCAGGGTGCGCAGAGGTTCGTTGAAATCAAACCAGTCTCTGAAATTTGCGCCTTCGGCCTCTTTGCCGTCAGCAACTTTTGAATAAAGATAGCCGTGCGACCATAAATGGGTGCGCATGTCGCTGAGCAAATCGGCGTTTTCAGCATAGCGCTCTGCCAAAATATCGCGTGCGCCATCAAGCGCTGCTTTGACATCGTTGATGTTGGCTTCGGCGTTGAAGTATTGTGCTGCGAGCACAGCAGGGTCGCATTGCAAGTCAGCCAAAATGCCATCTGCCAGAGGCTCTAGCCCCGCCTCACGGGCAATCTGCGCACGGGTGCGGCGTTTCACCTTGAACGGGGCATAGAGGTCTTCAAGGCGCTGTTTGGTGTCGGCTTGTTGGATTGCCTTTTCAAGTTCAGGCGTGAGTTTGTTTTGTTC
>CAIZGG010000436.1 GCA_903932425.1 uncultured beta proteobacterium
CGATCCCCCGAGTCGGACTTTGGGGGCAACACCCGCTGGACCGAATCTTATTTTCGGATGAAAAGCGAAACCGAAGTGAGCGACGATTTTGAAGAACGTTTGGTCTCAAACGCCGGGTTTCACCTTGATCCCAACATCATAGAAGCCGCCAGCGCACCCTACGAACAATGGCCACCCTACGTCAAAGCCCATGGCATGCCTGATCCTGAAATCGTTTCAACTCTGGCAAACATGGCTGGTCCTACCGTAGCGTGGCTTAAACAATACGGGATCAAATTTGATTTTTTACCAACTTATTTCTTAACGGCTGCGGCACCGCGCTTAATGCCTGTAGGTGGCGGTTTAGCCATGATCGAGGCGTTACGCGCCTATGCGCTTAAAAAGGGCGTTACCTGCCTGTACGAAACCACTGCGCGCGGCTTTAGTCGCCAGGCTGCGCGGTCTACTGTCACCACCGCCGATCGCACGGGTCAAGAATTATTGCTGCATAGTAAAGCCGTGGTAATCGCGTCGGGAGGCTTTCAAGGCAACCCTGAAATGCTCACGCAATACCTTGGGCAGGCCGCCAAGTTTGTGCGCCCAGTTGCTAAGGGTGGGTATTACAACAAGGGCGAAGGCATCCGTATGGCGCTTGCCGCCGGTGCAGCCCCCGCAGGCGACTTTGGCTCATACCACGCAGAGCCGCTCGACCCACGTTCAGGCGCCACCGAAGCCTTGGTGATGAACTTCACTTACGGGATTTTGGTCAACAAACACGGCAAGCGGTTTTTAGATGAGGCGCCAGGCTTGGTGGACGTGAACTACGACCACATCTCGCGTGCGATTGGCGAACAGCCCGACGGCATTTGCTATGTGATTTTTGATCAAAGCATTCACGACGTACCAAACTGGAAAAAAAGTATTCGCACCGATCAGCCCGTGATTCAAGCCGACACCTTGCCAGAACTTGCGCAGGCCTGCGGCTTACCGGCCGCAGCCTTAAGTGCAACGGTCGCCGCGTACAACGACAATTGCCCAACAGGAAAATTTTTACCGTTTGAACTTGACGGCTTGGCGACCACCAATCTTGACATCCCAAAATCCAACTGGTCACGCCCGATCAACCAAGGCCCATTCATGGCTTACCCTATCATCCCCGGCATCTGCTTTACCTATGGCGGAATCAAAATCAACAAAGACAGTCAAGTGGTCGATAACGACGGACGTCCGATACCCGGGCTGTATGCAGCGGGTGAGGCCACGGGCCTCTATCACCAGGTGTATACCGGTGCTACCTCAGTGATGCGTGGTGCGGTTTTTGGCAAGATTGCTGGCGAGCATGCTACGGCGTGATTTGAAACTAGCGCCGATGTTACGGAGTTTAAGCGCTGGGATGTATCACTGCGGCTCTCTACCTCGATGCACGCTCAATCCCTTGAAGAACGCTGAAGAGCCGGATGCTTGTAGAGAGCGTCTCTACAATCTTTTCAGTCTTTTTTATGCACAAAAATGAAGCCTCCTCTGGTGCATTTGCATCGACTCGCACCAAGGTCGCGCGTTAATAGTCTCAAAATGTAGGCGGGGCAGATTTTTTTATTTCTGCTTGACTACAAGCACTACAGAAGCGGTAAGATCAACGCAGCAACTTCGCTCAACTCTTGGCGTACCCCCCTTTACCTAGAGGATTCCTCATGAAACAGCAAACATTTATCAAAGCCCTGCCGCTGGTCGCAGCGCTCGCGATCATGTCAGTAGGCGCACCCGTCAGTGCGCAGCAAGTCGTAAAGATCGGGCACGTGGGCCCACTCACCGGCGCAATTGCTCACCTCGGTAAAGACAACGAAAATGGCGCACGCTTAGCCGTTGAAGAAATCAACGCGGCCGGGCTCATGATTGACGGCAAAGCGGTCAAACTTGAGCTGGTCACTGAAGATGATGCGGGCGATCCAAAAACAGGCACAGCCGTTGCACAGAAACTTGTCGATGCCAAAGTAGTTGGTATTGTTGGTCACTTAAATTCTGGCGTGTCGATCCCTGCGTCAAAAATCTATAACGATGCAGGCATTACGCAGATTTCACCCTCATCAACTAACCCGCAGTACACCCTACAAGGCTTTAAAGTGACCTATCGGGTCGTCGCCACTGACGCACAACAGGGGCCTGCACTGGCAAGTTTTACAGACAAAGTTTTGAAAGCCAAAAAAGTTGCCATCATTGATGACGCTACGGCCTACGGCAAAGGCTTGGCTGATGAGTTTGAAAAAGCAGCCAAAGCCGCTGGCATCACGATCGTTGCGCGCGAAGCGACTAACGACAAGGCCACGGATTTCAAAGCCATCTTAACCAAAGTGAAAGGTCGTGCACCTGATGTCATTATGTACGGCGGGATGGATGCAACCGGCGGCCCGTTGGCCAAACAAGCGGGTGAACTCGGCATCAAGGCCAAGATCGTTGCGGGTGATGGCGTATGTACAGATAAAGTTGCCGAACTCGCTGGCCCTGCTGTTTCAAACATTGTGTGTTCAGAGGCCGGTATGGCTTTGCAAAACATGGCCAAGGGCGCAGACTTCTCTAAAAAATACGAAGCCCGCTTTAAAGGCCCTGTTCAGGTCTATGCACCCTTTACCTATGACGCCGTCTACGTGTTAGTTGACGCGATGAAACGCGCAAAGGCCACTACAGCCGATGCCGTGTTGGCGCAAATGCAAGGCACAAACTACCCAGGCCTGATTGGCAACATTGCGTTTGATCAAAAAGGCGATATGAAAGAAGGCGTCATTACAATTTATGATTTCAAGGGCGGCAAAAAGTCGGTTCTTGACGTCATGAAGATGTAAAAGTGCCTTGGACGAAGAGCGGCTAGCAAACGTGTACGACCCGCTCTTTGCTCCGGTACGATTTTCTTACTGATACATTTTTAGAATTGAACCGGCATCGCAGGAAAGTGCGATGCCGTTCTTTTTTTACCGATGCGGCCATTGGTTAAGCTTTAGTTCGAGATTCTCCGCAACCCCCTTGGAGTATGAATGGATATCTTTATCCAGCAAGTTGTCAATGGCCTTGTGCTCGGCTGCATTTATGCGCTGATCGCCTTAGGCTACACCATGGTCTACGGCATTTTGGGAATCATCAACTTTGCGCACGGTGATGTCTTGATGGTGGGTGCGCTCACCGCACTCTCTGCGATTTTAGGGTTGCAATACTTGTTTCCAGGTATGCCGCAGTGGCTGATGCTGGTGGTGGCCACGCTGATCGCGATGCCGGTGTGTGCCTTTTTATCCTATGGCATTGAACGCGTCGCGTATCGCCCACTGCGCAACGCACCACGCTTGGCGCCTTTAATCACTGCAATCGGTATTTCGATTATTTTGCAAACCTTGGCCATGATTATTTGGTCGCGTAATCCTCTGATTTTTCCAACACTATTGCCCTCGTCGCCAATTGATATCTTTTCAACAGGCGCCGTCATCACTGGCAAAGAGATTGTCATCATTGTGCTTTCCTTTGTCGTGATGGTGGGTCTGTTGCTGTTAGTGAACCGTACCAAATTGGGCCGCGCCATGCGCGCTACCGCCGAAAGCCCACGCATCGCAAGCTTGATGGGCGTCAATCCAAATTTTGTGATCTCGGCCACTTTTATGATCGGCGCAGCGTTAGCGGCTGTTGCGGGTGTGATGATGGCAACCAACTACGGCAATGCGCATTTCTATATGGGCTTTATCCCGGGCCTGAAAGCCTTTACCGCCGCAGTGCTAGGTGGGATTGGCAACCTAGCTGGCGCGATGATTGGTGGGATCTTGCTTGGGCTGATCGAGGCACTTGGCGCCGGTTACATCGGCGATTTCACAAACGACGTATTTGGCTCAAATTATCAAGACGTCTTCGCCTTCATCGTGTTGATTGTGGTGCTGGTGTTTAGGCCCTCGGGCATCATGGGCGAACGTGTCGCCGATCGGGCTTAGGAGGAGCATATGACAACTTCAACCACGTCCGTCTTCGCCAACAAAAAGTGGCTAGCAATCGCGGGCTTTGCGGCGATCGCCTTGTTAGCGCCCTTTATCGCACAAACCTTTGGTGGCAACTATTGGGTGCGTATTCTCGACTTCGCCCTCTTGTACATCATGTTGGCACTGGGCTTGAATATTGTGGTCGGCTTTGCTGGGTTACTAGATTTAGGCTATATCGCGTTTTATGCAGTCGGTGCATACCTGATGGCGCTACTGAGCTCGCCTCAACTGACAACCCAGTTTGCCGAGCTTGCGCAGTTATTTCCTGCTGGGATTCATCTGGGCTTTTGGTGGGTGCTGCTCATTGCAGGACCGATTGCCGCACTATTTGGCGTGTTACTGGGCGCGCCAACGCTTAAGTTGCGGGGCGATTATTTGGCGATCGTCACACTCGGCTTTGGCGAAATCATCCGCATCTTTTTAAATAACCTTGATCGTCCGGTCAATATCACCACCGGCCCAAAAGGCATCAACGCCATCGACCCTGTCGTATTCTTTGGCGTTGATCTTTCGAAAGCGCAAGAACTTTTCGGCATCAAGCTGTCACCAGGCCTGATGTATTACTACCTCATCATGGTGTTGGTGATCGGCGTGGTGTTTGTCAGCCTGCGTTTGCAACACTCACGCATCGGCCGCGCCTGGGTCGCAATCCGCGAAGACGAAATCGCTGCCAAGGCCATGGGCATCAACACGCGCAACGTCAAGCTATTAGCGTTTGCGATGGGCGCCACGTTTGGTGGCATCTCGGGTGTAGTCTTTGGCGCCTTTCAAGCCTTTGTCTCGCCCGAATCCTTTGTACTGTGGGAGTCGATCTACGTGTTGGCCATCGTGGTCTTGGGCGGCATGGGTCACATACCTGGTGTGATTTTAGGTGGCATCTTGCTGGTTGGCTTTCAAGAGTTTTTGCGTGAGCTTGCCGAACCAGTCCAAAAAATGCTGTTTGGCCATGTCTATATTGATGCTGAGGTCTTGCGTCAATTACTGTTTGGTTTAGCGCTAGTCGTCGTCATGCTGTATCGGCCTTCGGGGATTTGGCCCGCACCCAAACGCGAAGATCGCCCCGTGACACGCACGCGTAGTCACACGAGCCGACTTGAAGGAGGCGTGTGATGACGACGCTCTTACTATCAGTCGCAAACATCAATAAGCGTTTTGGCGGCTTGCAAGCTTTGTCAGAGGTCGGGCTACAAATTGCCCCAGGTCAAATCTATGGATTAATTGGACCCAATGGCGCTGGCAAGACTACTTTTTTTAATGTCATCACAGGCCTGTATACGCCCGATAGCGGCACCTTTATGCTCGACGGCAAACCCTATCAACCCACAACTGTGCACGAAGTTGCGAAAGCAGGCATTGCGCGTACGTTTCAAAATATTCGTTTATTTGGCGACATGACCGCGCTTGAAAACGTGATGGTCGGCCGGCACGTACGCACCAAGGCGGGCATCTTTGGCGCGGTGTTTCGCCCGGCCTCGGTCAAGCGCGAAGAAGCTGCCATCGAAGAGATGGCGCACGACTTGCTTGAGTATGTCGGCATCGGGCAATACGCGCATTACACGGCGCGCAATCTGTCGTATGGCCATCAGCGCCGACTTGAGATCGCACGCGCGTTGGCAACCGAGCCCAAACTGCTTGCGTTAGACGAGCCTGCTGCAGGCATGAACGCCACTGAAAAAGTTGAACTGCGTGCCCTACTCGACAAGATCCGCCAAGACGGTCGCACAATTTTATTAATCGAACACGACGTCAAACTTGTGATGGGCCTGTGCGACCAGATGACTGTACTCGATTACGGCAAGGTGATCGCACAGGGTCTGCCGCAAGACGTACAAAAAGATCCGGCTGTGATTGAAGCCTACCTTGGCACACCGGCGCACTAATCCATGAAAAACATCATGCTTAAAGTATCTGGTTTGAAGGTTGCCTACGGCGGCATCCACGCCATCAAAGGCATCGACCTTGAGATTCGCGAAGGCGAACTGGTCACGCTGATCGATGCAAACGGCGCTGGTAAAACGACTGCCATGAAAGCCATCACTGGCTTGCAAGGCTGGATCGCGGGTGACGTGCAATATCTGGGCGAATCCACCAAAGGCATCGAAAGCCACGCCTTACTTAAAAAGGGCTTGGCGATGGTGCCCGAGGGTCGCGGCGTGTTTGCGCGCATGACCATCATTGAAAACCTACAGATGGGCGCTTACACCCGCAACGACAACGCGCAGATTGCAGCCGATATCGAACGTATGTTCGGGATTTTTCCGCGCTTAAAAGAGCGCGCCAACCAACTGGCCGGCACCATGTCGGGCGGCGAACAACAAATGCTAGCCATGGCGCGTGCGTTGATGAGTCAGCCAAAGTTGTTGCTGTTGGATGAGCCTTCGATGGGTTTATCGCCGTTGATGGTGGCGAAGATTTTTGAGGTGGTCAGGGATATTTCAGCGCAAGGCGTGACGGTGTTGCTGGTTGAGCAGAATGCTCGGTTGGCCTTGCAAGCGGCTGATCGTGCTTATGTGATGGACTCGGGGCTGATCACGATGAGCGGGGATGCCAAGCAGATGCTGGATGATCCTAAGGTTAGGGCGGCTTATTTGGGGGAGTGACTTGAAACTCACCCTCTTGTCCGCTGGGGATTTTTCTTTGATGTGCCTGTAGCTGCAAATTGCTTCA
>CAIZGG010000437.1 GCA_903932425.1 uncultured beta proteobacterium
CAGCCGCCTGCGCTTCTTCTGATTGCAGGCGTTCAGAAAACAAACCAAACTCGTAATTCAGCGTTTCATGCAGCAGCGGGCGCTGCGTGTGTTTCATCATGCGCTTTGACAACTGCAAGGCTTGCGGGGGCAGGGCGGCTAATTCGTCGCCGAGTGCTTGTGCGATCGCCAGCGCCTGCCCCGGATTGGTCACCTGAGTGATAAACCCCGCGTCAAGTGCCTCTTGCGCGCCAAAGGTTTTGCCACGCAGTAACCAGTCTGAGGCGCGTCGTGCACCAACGATTTGTGCAAGCAATACACTTGAGGCACCTTCAGGGCAAAGCCCAAGCGCCACAAACGGGATTGTAAATAAAGCATTATCAGCTGCACAAATAAAATCACAGTGCTGCAGCATCGTCACGCCGATGCCAATTGCGCGCCCTTCAACAGCGGCAATGATCGGTAAGTCACAATCGATCAGACTGCGCAACAAAATAATGCCACCGCTATCGCCTGAGGTGCGCGGTTTTTGAAAATCTTTTAAGTCGTTGCCTGCTGTGAAATAGTTGCTGGCACCCGTGATCACAATGGCACGATAGTCTTTGCTTGCGTTCGCGGCGCGAATCTTCTCGGCTAAGGCAAGGTAGGTGGCAACGTCAAGCGCATTGCGACGTTCAGGGCGATTGATCGTGAGTGTGAGTACGCCATTATTTTCGTGCGTTAAGACTGTCTCGTTCATTGGCTCATCCTAAGATCCTGCTTGTCGTGGTCATCAACGCAAAAGGGTCAAGCTCTGGGAATGCAGAGCTTGACCCTTCTTTTTACCCTAACTTGGCGCCTTGGTGTTGACCAAGGGACCTAGCGCCTGGTGACTTGCGCCAGACACCTTCAAACCAAAACTTAATCGCGGCTGCCGCCGGTGATGCCTAAGATGGCGAGCAAGTTAGCAAACACGTTGTAGACGTCTAAGTAGATTGCAAGCGTTGCCGAGACGTAGTTGGTTTCGCCACCGTTGACCACACGTTGCAGATCAATCAGCATGAAGGCCGAGAAGATCACGATAGCGATCACTGAAATAGTCAGCATCAGGGCAGGCAAGTGCAAGAAAATGTTGGCAATGCTGGCGACCATCAAGATCACAACACCGACAAACATAAATTTGCTTAAACCTGACAAGTCACGCTTAACGGTTGTGGCTAGTGTGGCCATTGTGCCAAACACTGCTGCCGTGCCGCCAAAGGCAAACATCACTAGTTGCGTGCCGTTGCTCATGCCAAGCACGTGACCGAGCAGGCGCGAAAGCATGATGCCCATGAAAAACGTAAAGAGCAGCAGCAAGCCTACGCCGAGCGAGGTCTCTTTATTCTTTTCAATACCGTACATTAAGCCAAACGCACCGGCTAAGAAGATGATCATGGTGATGAACGGGCTCGTTGCCATGACTTGATTGATACCGCTGTACATACCGAAGGCTGCGCCCAGTACGGTCGGGATCAGCGAAATGGCCAGCAGCCAGTACGTGTTGCGTAGCACACGGTTGCGTACAGCCACATCGGCGACGTCGCTGTATTGGCCGGGATTCAAAGAGGGACGATATTCAGACATAGTTAGCTCCTGTCACTAAATTGGACTCAGGCTGTTTAATCACAACCATGAGTCTATGACCGAAAGCATACCTGACAGTTCCCTGAATGGCTAGATTTCCTACAAATTGTGGTGTTTTTTGCAACGCCAGCGTCATTTATCGCGTTTTAGGTCAAACGATGCGCTTTCAAATCATGGCCACCGGCCTTGTATTGCGCCCAGCGCAGGCGTGCTGCCGCTTTGTCGCCCTCTTCATCTGACACGATTTCGAGCACACGGGTGGCGTTGCCCAACGTAGGCGGGCATTGCTCGTCAAGGTTGAGTAACCAGGCCTGGGCAGGCGCGCGCGCGAGGGCTTGCGCGAGGTCGGTAGCGACCAGCCAGATTGGTGTTTGCTCAGCCAACGGATCCGTTGCCAGGACGTGCGGCACAAAAGCGGTAGGCTCAACCGCCCATAGTTTTGTGTCGTACGCTTTTAAACGCTTGGCATCACTGCAATAGACCAATAATTTGTGGCCCGCAAGGTATTGCTTGAGCGTGGTTTGACACGCTTGTGCGATTTTTTCAGTCGCGCCAAAAGCAAAGTCGATGCGGGCCATGTGTCTACCTTAAGACTGGTTGATGAGGTATTGCAGCAACATCGGCACTGGGCGCCCCGTTGAGCCCTTGTCGCCACCGCCCCGCCACGCTGTGCCGGCGATATCTAAGTGCGCCCAGTGGTAAGCCTTGGCAAAGCGCGATAAAAAGCACGCGGCAGTGACCGCGCCGCCAGGCTGGCCGCCAATATTGGCCATATCCGCAAAGTTTGATTTCAGTTGCTCTTGGTAGGCATCATCAAGTGGCATGCGCCACGCGGTATCCATCGATTGCTTACCCGCTGCTAACAAGGCGTCAGCCAAGGCATCGTCAGTGGCGAACAGGCCAGTGTTGACCTTGCCTAGAGCCACTACGCACGCGCCGGTCAAGGTTGCGATATCAATGACCGCTGCGGGTTTAAAGCGCTCGGCGTAGGTCAAAGCATCGCACAAGATTAAACGGCCTTCTGCGTCAGTGTTGAGGATTTCAATCGTCTGGCCAGACATGCTGGTGACGACATCGCCCGGTTTGTTCGCTGTGCCGCTAGGCATGTTTTCGCAGGTGGGGATCAAGCCGATAATTTCACCGGGTAGCCCGATTTCGGCGACCGCGCGCAGGGTGCCTAAGACGCTTGCTGCACCACACATGTCGTACTTCATTTCATCCATGGTGGCGGCCGGTTTAATTGAGATGCCGCCCGAGTCAAACGTAATACCTTTGCCGACTAAAACGATCGGCCCGGTGGCAGCTGTTTTTGCGCCACGTTTTGCAGCAACCGGTTTGCCTTTGTAGTGCAGCACAATAAAACGAGGCTCTTCTGCCGAACCGCGCGCAACAGATAAAAACGAACCCATTTTGAGTGCTTCGATTTGTTTGCGCTCGAGCACTTTGACGCTGATACTTTTGAATTGTTTGCCCAAGGCTTTTGCTTCTTCACCGAGGTAGGTGGGGGTGCAGATATTGCCAGGCAAATTACCCAGGGTGCGGGCCAGCGACATGCCATGCGCCAGGGCGCCGCCTTCAGCCAGGCCTTGTGTGGCTGCAGCGCGGTCTGCCGCGTCTGCAAATTGCAGCGTGAGTTTTTTAAGCTTTGGGCGCGCGTTTAAGTCGGGTTTACCGAAGCTGGCGTCGTAATGGTAGGTCGCTTCGCCGCAGGCCGCTGCGGCCGAGCGTGCACGATCGCGCACGGGGGCCGTGGGGCAGTCAATTGCAGCCAGTGTTGAGGTCGCCTCAGTCAGGCGTGCTTGCACACAAAACGCAGCAAACGCTTGTTCGGCCCGCGCGTGCGCACGTGGTGTGTATTCGGCCTGTTTACCAAGGCCGACCAAGACCACACGCGGCGCGGCAACACCTTGCAGGTTACGCAAGACTAAGGTCGAGCCTACGCGGCCAGTGAACTCTGTTTTGACCACGGCGCGCACGGCTCCGTTACTGGCGCGATCAATCGCATCGGCGGCAACACTTAAGACACCGTCGGTAAACACACCGACCGCGAGTGCTGGGCTTTTAGTTTGATGAGGGCTGGCTGAAATGCTGATGCTGAAATCCATGTGGGCAACCTGTGCGCGTGAAAAAGTTAAGTGAATTATCTCGCAAGTTCTAAATGCGATAGAAGCTTATTCTAAAAAGTTATTTAGATAATTTTCTATATTACTTATAATCGTATTTTCTTTGGCTTCACCCTTACGTGGTTTACAGGGCCTCTATGAATTTGCAACAATTTCGTTTTGTTCGAGAAACCATTCGCCGTGACTTCAACCTCACTGAGGCCGCGCGCAGCTTGTTTACTTCACAGCCTGGTGTCAGCAAAGCTATTCTCGAATTTGAAGATGAACTGGGTGTTCAAATTTTTGAGCGCCATGGCAAACGGATTAAAGGACTGACTAAGCCTGGTACAGCCGTTGCACAAGTCGTCGAGCGCATCATGCGCGAGATTGATAATCTAAAAAAAGTGAGCGATGAATTCGCGCAACGCGACGAGGGCAGTCTTGTGATCGCCTGCACGCATACCCAAGCGCGCTATGTTTTGCCCAAAATCATCCCCGCCTTTCGCAAGCAGTTTCCAAAAGTTCACTTGTCTTTGGCCGAAGGCAGCCCGCCGCAGTTGGCTCAGATGGTGTTGCACGAGCAAGCCGATCTGGCGATTGCAACCGAATCCCTTGCCTTGACCCCGGGGCTTGAAACCCTTCCTTGTTACACCTGGGAGCACACGGTTGTGGTGCGTCCTGAACACCCCTTGGCAACGCTCTCGCGTAAAAAGGGCTTTGTCATGACGCTTGAGGATGTGGCGAGTTATCCCGTGGTGACCTACGATCGTGCGTTTTCAGGCCGTCGTTCGGTAGACCGTGCTTTTGAAGAGAAAGGGCTGCGCCCCGATATCGTTCTTGAGGCGATTGATGCCGACGTCATTAAAACCTATGTGGATGTTGGCTTAGGGATCGGTATCATCGCTGGTGTAGCCTACGAGCCGTTGCGTGACACGAACCTAGTCAGTCTGCCCGCCGGACACCTCTTTGGGCTTCAAACAACACGTATTGCCCTGAAATCAGGCGTATTTTTACGCGATTATGTATACACTTTAATCGCGATGCTGACCCCAGATCTCAGTGAAAGTGAAATTCGGGAACGTGTTGAAAATAAACAAGAAAAATAGATTTTTCGGTAATGTTTGGCATTAAAAATATAGTTTTTAAATAAGAATGAGTATTATTACCCTTGTTTTATAAATAAGAATCATTATCATCTAGGTTGTTCAACTTTTTGGAGCAACCATGAACCCATCCCTCAGTGCAGTTGTTGTCGGTGCCGACCGACTCGGCAACATCCCTAGCCTTTTACGCGAACACAACATCGCGATCACGCACCATATTACGGGGCGTGATCCCGCACACCAAAAAAAGGCTCCTCAGTTACCGAGTGGCACGCAAGTGGTGATTTTGTTGACCGACTTTTTGGGTCATAACGTCATGAAAACCTTCAGAAACGCCGCCCAAAAAGGCGGGGTGCAGGTGGTCGCTTGTCGACGCTCTGTTTGCGCAATGCAGCAAGCGCTTGAGCAGTGTGGCTTGTGCCAACAGGGGGCTTGCCAGCTAGACGGGCAGCCGGGAGCCAAAAGCTAAAAGATCTCGTGTCAGGTGTGGCGCCACCGTGACGTACGCGTATTGCTCAGTGCGTATTGCGCTCAGCGCGTGTTGTTCGGTTCGCGCTACTCGGTGCTGACTGCTCAGCGCTTAATATTCGGTGCATGCTGCTTATTGCGTGCTGCTTAGTGAATACTGTTCGGTAGGTGTTGTTTAGCACTTCTTTTTATAAGCGGCGAGCACCGTTATAGCGTTTGGTCCAGTAGGCCTGATTCATGTTTTCGATTTTCACCACGCCACCCGCCGAGGGCGCATGCACAAACTGATCATTGCCCAAGTACACACCCACATGCGAGTTACGACGGCCCATGGTATTAAAAAATACTAAGTCACCCACCTGGAGGGCGTTACGTGACACGTCTATACCAAATAAGGCTATATCGTAAGAGCGCGGCGGTAACTTAAGCCCAAGAGACTGCTGTGCCGAGTACAGCACCAAACCACTACAGTCAAAACCAGTTTCGGGTGATTTACCACCCCAGCGGTATCTGATCCCTAATTGCGTCAGCGCTTGGCGTGCAAGCGGATGATTGATGTCGCCAGCAATCAACCCCGCGCCATTCTTAGAGCGAGCCAAAAACGAGCCAATCGGATCAGAAGAATTTTTCCAGTCGACCACCGAAGAGTCAAGACCAGAGCCTTCACGGCTACCCGTGCCGGCACAGCCGGTTAAGGCCGCAGTCAATACGCAGGCAAACACGAGCACCAGCAAGCGAGCCCAGCGGGCAGGCATGCAAAATGCAGAAGTGGCAACGGTCGAGTCGGGCATTGTGACAGCTACGAGCGAGAGTCAGAAAAATTGACTCAAAGGTTAATCAGCGAGCCAGTGATGAAACTGCTGCAGATGATTGAAAAAAAACAGCGTAACTCGCGAGTAGTAGCGCGATCGGAAAGCCTCGTGCAAGGTTTACCTGTCACAATATTAGTACAAAAAGCGATCTTTGCTAAAAAAGCACTCGAGAGACCCACTATGAATCCGATTCAGGCCACCCACCAGCGTTCAATTCAGCAAAAAGATGCCTTCTGGCGCGAAGAGGCGGCGGGTGTCCACTGGGAAACCCCCTTCACAGAGGTACTTGATTACAGCAACCCTCCTTTTGCGCGCTGGTTTGTCGGAGGGCGCACCAACTTATGTTTCAACGCTGTCGATCGCTGGCTAGATACACAGGCTGATGATCCGGCATTGGTGTGGGTCTCGACTGAGGTTGAGCAAGAAGTGACCTATAGCCGCCGAGACCTCTATCGTGAAGTCAATGCTGTCGCGGCGATGTTGCAGGCTCAAGGGGTGGTTCGGGGCGATCGCGTCTTGATCTATATGCCCATGGTGCCCGAAGCCGTCTTTGCAATGCTGGCCTGCGCTCGGTTAGGTGCGATTCACTCAGTGGTGTTTGGGGGCTTTGCCTCGGTCAACTTAGCACAGCGTATTGATGATGCCTCGCCTAAAGTAATCGTTTGCGCCGATGCTGGTTCGCGCGGTGGCAAAGTGACGCCTTACAAGCCTTTGCTCGATAAAGCCATTGCCTTGGCTCAGCGTCCTCCGGCAAAAGTGTTGGTCGTCAACCGTGGCTTGTTTGCCTTTGAGCCGGTGGCAGGTCGTGACCTTGATTACGCCAGTCTCAGGCATCAGTACGAAGGGGCTGTTGTTCCCGTCACCTGGCTTGAGTCCTCAGAACCTAGCTATGTTTTGTACACCTCGGGTACGACGGGCAAACCAAAAGGCGTGCAGCGCGACACCGGCGGCTATGCGGTGGCGCTCGCTTCGTCGATGCAGCGAATCTTTAATGGCAAGCCTGGTGACACATATCTGTGTACGAGTGATATCGGCTGGGTGGTCGGTCATTCTTATATCGTCTACGGCCCGCTGATTGGTGGCCAGACCACAATCCTCTACGAAGGTACCCCAGTGCGCCCCGATGGCGGCATCTTATGGAGTCTTGTCGAGCGCTTTAAGGTCAATACAATGTTTTCGGCACCCACTGCGATTCGGGTCCTGAAAAAACATGACGAGTCTTTGCTAAAAAAATACGACCTCTCGACATTGCGTGCGCTCTATCTGGCCGGTGAGCCCTTAGACGAGCCAACCGCACAATGGATTTCTGACGGACTGGGTCGTCCGATTATTGATAACTATTGGCAAACCGAAACGGGTTGGCCGATCTTGGCTGCGCAACCTGGTATTGCAAACGTACCAACAAAATTTGGAAGCCCATCGTTTCCTGTGTACGGCTTTGACGTGCGAGTGCTCAACGAAGAGACGGGTGCAGATCTTGGCCCGAATCAAAAGGGTGTGGTCGCCATTGTCCCGCCATTGCCTCCGGGCGCGATGACCACGATCTGGGGCGATGATGCGCGTTTTGTTGAAACGTACTTTTCATCAGTGCCTGGCCGGCAGGTGTATTCAACCTTTGACTGGGGCTCGAAAGATGACGACGGTTACTGGTTTATCTTAGGCCGTACCGATGATGTGATCAACGTCGCCGGTCACCGCCTGGGCACACGCGAAATCGAAGAGTCAATCAATTGCCATGCGGCAGTGGCCGAGTCGGCCGTCGTAGGAATTGCAGATCAACTCAAGGGGCAAGTTGCCGTCGGCTTTGCGGTGCTTAAAGATGCCGGTTTATTTTCGCAGTCAGAGCAGTTATTAAAGCTCGAGGGCGATATTATGCGTTTAGTGGACGAGCAGCTTGGTCCGGTAGCGCGCCCAGCCAGGGTGCGTTTCGTGACTGCCTTGCCCAAGACTCGCTCTGGTAAAGTTTTGCGTCGTGCGATTGTTGCGGTTTGCGAAGGGCGCGACCCCGGCGATCTCACTACAATTGAAGACCCTTCTGCACTTGAACAAATTAAGGATTCTCTGTGAAAACCAAAGCTGTCTTGACTGACTCTGACGTCTCTAAAATTTTGGCTGCCTCTAAAGCCCACGCAAATAAAAACAATTGGGCCGTGACGATTGCCGTCGTTGACGATGGTGGCCATCTGTTGGGCCTGCAACGGTTGGATGGCGCACCCGCTATGTCGGCGCACATCGCACCGGCAAAAGCGCACACTTCAGCGCTGGCACGTCGCGAGACAAAAATCTATGAAGACATCATTAACAATGGTCGCACCTCGTTTTTGTCAGCGCCTACCCTGCAAGGGATGCTTGAGGGCGGTGTGCCGATTACGATCGACGGTCAGGTCATTGGCGCAGTGGGCGTGTCTGGCGTAAAGTCATCTGAAGATGCCGAGATCGCCTCAGCGGGCATCGCTGCGTTAACAACCTAACGTTTTTATCCTGCCTGATGAGCTTCAGGCAGGATTCGAACCTTGTAAAGCTTAGGTCTGAACAGCACTTCGCTCATCGTATATATATTTTTTTACAGACACCAGAATAATCATCAATAGATACTGGCCACCACGGAGACTGCAGTCATGGCGAACTCAATCGAATCTACCTTAGTTGAAACGCGTGTATTTCAACCGCCACAGAGCTTTGTTGAGCAGGCTCATGTAGCCGGCCAGGCGGGCTATCAGGCGCTGCTTGAAGCGGCTGACCGCGATCCCGATGCCTTTTGGGCGAAGCAGGCGCGTGAACATTTGCAATGGACCAAGCCGTTTACTAAGGTACTTGATGAGTCACGTGCTCCGTTCTTTGAATGGTTTGGCGATGGTGAATTAAATGTTTCGGCTAACTGTTTAGATGCCAACCTAAAAAACGGCAATGCCAACAAAGTTGCGATTATTTTTGAAGCAGACGACGGTGCTGTTCAAAAAATTACGTATCAAGCGTTGCACGATCGTGTGTGCCAGTTGGCCAACGGCCTAAAGGCCTTGGGCTACCAAAAGGGCGAGCGCTCGATCATCTATATGCCCATGTCGATCGAGGCTGTGGTCGCCATGCAAGCCTGCGCCCGACTTGGTATCACGCATTCAGTGGTGTTTGGTGGTTTCTCAGCTAAAAGTCTGCACGAGCGTATTACCGACGTGGGTGCAAGCCTGGTCTTGACTGCCGACGAGCAAATGCGCGGTGGTAAGGCGATTGCGCTTAAGCCAGCGGTTGACGAGGCGTTGGCGATGGGCGGGTGTGAGGCCGTACGCCATTGCATCGTTTACAAACGCACAGGCGGAAAAATCGCCTGGGATGCCAAGCGTGACTTGTGGCTGCACGATGTTGCTGACAAGCAAGCGACCACCTGCGAACCGGTTGCCGTCGGCGCTGAACACCCCTTGTTTATTTTGTATACCTCAGGCTCAACGGGCAAGCCCAAAGGTGTGCAGCACTCGTCGGGCGGTTATCTTCTGTGGGCCAAGCTCACTATGCAATGGGTGTTTGATGCAAAAGCCAAGGATATTTTTTGGTGTACGGCTGACGTGGGTTGGGTCACCGGCCACACCTATATTGCGTACGGCCCTTTGGCTGCAGGCTTGACGCAGATTGTGTTTGAAGGTGTGCCAACCTATCCAAATGCAGGGCGTTTCTGGAAAACCATTCAAGAGCAAAAAGTATCAATTTTTTACACGGCACCGACTGCGATCCGTTCATTGATCAAAACGTCAGATGCCGATGCTGCCGTACACCCGCAGAGCTTTGATCTCTCGAGCTTGCGTTTGCTGGGGTCTGTGGGCGAGCCAATCAACCCAGAGGCCTGGATGTGGTATCACACCAACGTGGGCGGTGGTCGTTGCCCCATCGTGGATACCTGGTGGCAAACCGAGACTGGTGGCCATATGATTACGCCGATTCCAGGCGCAACGCCGCTCAAACCCGGTTCGTGCACGACGCGCTTGCCCGGGATCACTGCGGCGATTGTTGATGAAGTGGGTGGCGATGTCGAGGCAGGGCACGGTGGTTTCTTGGTCATCAAACGCCCTTGGCCGTCAATGATTCGTGGCATCTGGGGCGACCCAGAGCGCTATGTCAAAAGCTATTTTCCGCCAGAATTGGGTGGTTATTACTTGGCGGGTGATGGCGCGCAATGCGATAAAGATGGCTGCTTCTGGATCATGGGTCGTATCGACGACGTGCTTAACGTCTCTGGCCATCGTTTAGGCACCATGGAGGTCGAATCGGCCTTAGTGGCGCACGAAATGGTTGCCGAGGCTGCTGTTGTAGGGCGCCCCGATGCCACCACGGGCGAAGCAGTGGTCGCCTTCGTGGTGTTGAAACGCGCGCGTCCTGAAGGTGAAGAGGCGATCGCGTTGGGCAAGCAACTGCGCGACTGGGTGGCCAAAGAGATTGGCCCAATTGCTAAGCCCAAAGAGATTCGTTTTGGTGATAACTTGCCTAAAACACGTTCAGGCAAAATCATGCGTCGTTTGCTGCGTGTGGTTGCCAAGGGCGAGGCGATCACTCAAGATATTTCAACACTTGAAAACCCGGCGATTTTGGATCAGTTGTCTAAGCCGGTGTGAAGTCGTCGTTTATCTAAGACAGGCTCTTGGGCTTTGCGCAAAAAGTCACCTGGTGAAGCGTTGATCAACCAGTCAAGAGCCCTGTCTAGGGCTCTTTTTTTTGGTGCGCCACCCAGGTAAAGTATGACCTTAGAAGAGTTTTTAGACGTGCACGGATTTATGTTTAAGCGTTACGAGCACGCAGCGGTGATGACGGTGGCTGAGTCTGAATCACTTGCCCTCGATTTGCCGGGCGCTAAAACAAAAAATCTGTTTCTGCGCGATAAAAAGGGCTCGAAGCATTTTTTGGTCACCATCCCCGCTGCGCTAACCGTCAACTTAAAGCAACTGGGTGCACTGCTTGGCGTGGCGGGGCTGAGTTTTGCTTCGCCCGAGCGTTTGCTTAACTATTTGGGCGTCTTGCCTGGCTCAGTCACTTTGTTGGGCTTGGTAAATGATCCTATTCATCACGTGCAGTTTGTGATCGATCAGGCCTTGTGGGATGCCCCCGCAGTGCAAGCACACCCTTTGGTCAATACGGCAACGATGGTGGTGCCACAGGCCGAGCTCTCCAGGTTTTTAGCGGTCACGGGGCATACACCTCAAATTATTTCGGTGCCAGCCCAGGCTTCTGGGGATAGCGGATCTTGTTAATTGTCTTCGGTAACGATAGCTGTCTCGTGTGAGCTAAAACTTAATAAAAGACAAGAAAATGGATCGAGTTGTTCACAGGAACTTAACTATAGCGATACTGTCAGTTTTTGATATCTTGACCGAACCTAGCTCTGAGCTTCAGATACAGTGGCGAGTTGTGGGTGTGATTGAATCTTTGATTCTTCAATGAATACGCCACCTAGTACAAAAACGGGTGGAATTTGGGTATTTGGAGAGGGAAGAGCACCGGTGCAACCGGCTTCGTCCAAGTAGCAGACGTACATGCAAGCCTTAGAAACAACTAAAGCCACTTGCGTGGCTCTAGGATTTGCCGCCACGGGACTAGTCCCTGTTCTGCTCTTAGATTTAATCTAACCTGATTCTTATGGAATTTAGATTGATTTGGCAAGTGCACTCCCCCCCAACCTCTAACTGGCCACTGCCTCAGGCAAGTGCAGTTACTGATTGCTGAGGCTGTCCGCTAACCCGCGCCTTGCACTAAATGGGTGGATATTGATTGACCCAGTCATGAGTGCGTTCATAGGCGGCGGCGACTTTAAGAATAGTCGCTTCCTCGAAGGGCCGACCGGCAATCTGTAGGCCAATCGGTAACCCGAGACGATCAAAGCCACACGGGATTGAAATGGCTGGCAGGCCGGTCAGGTTATACGGAAAGGTATAGCGCCACGAGGCCGACAAGACGCTCGTATCGCGATCACCAACCGGTACACGCCAAGTGCCGGCCTTCCAGGCGGTAATCGGAGTAGTAGGGCCGATGATGGCATCGCATTTTGTCAGAGCCTGGGCAAAATCCTGCATGAGCAAACTGCGTAATTGTTCAGCTTTTAAGTAATCTGGAGCACTCACGAAGCGGCCGAGTTCAACAAGGGTGCGCACGTCAGACGTAAAGTGTTCGACCTTGCCTTGACGCAAAGACCGATCGTGGTACGCGGTCGACGAGGCCAACTCAATTGCAAAAATAGCGCCTAAACCAAACTCAAGCCTAGGGATCTTGAATTCAATAATTTTTGCGCCCGCCCGCGAGAAATCTTCGATGGCGCGTTCAATAGCCTGATCGACATCCGCTTGGTTATTGTCAAAAAAATGGTTTCGACAAATACCGAGCGTAAGCTCTGAAATAGATTGGTTGAGTGTTTTCAAATAATTGGGTGTTGGCCGATCTTGGCATGCTGGGTCAGTGGCGTCGTAGCCCGCCATGACGTTTAGCATGATTGCAGTGTCTTTAACCGTTCGGGTCAAAGGTCCTGCATGATCCAGTGACCAAGAGTGCGGAACAATGCCAGTACGACTC
>CAIZGG010000438.1 GCA_903932425.1 uncultured beta proteobacterium
CCAGTTTCATCGCTGAAAATCCCATCTAAAACGAATATCTCTTCACCAAACTCATGGGTATGAGCCTGAAACTTCGATCCCGGTTGATAGCGAACAATAGACGTCGCTTTTGCCACTTCACCACCTAAGCGCTCAAGCATGCGTCGGTCAACCCCTGCCTCGGGGCTAGAAATCCACGGCAAATCATGGTGATTAATCGCAACTCGGATACTGTAATCAGCGTTGATATTCATGTGTTGTGTTTCAGCTGTTGCCTTCAAGCGATAGAGCCGCTAACAGGTCTGTGACGCTCGCTTGCTGATCAAGCGCCCAGACAATCTCAAAGACGCGAGCCATCTGCGCTTGCTTCATGCTTAATTTTGCATACTTTGTAAATTTGTTTTCATAATCTGTGCGCGTCATCGGACGTGTCGCGAAACCTGGAATATCGTCGATACGCTGGCTAAGCTCACGCCCATTTTGCAACACCGCAACAATCCGCGTGGCGTAGTACTTTGGGTAGATTGCCGTTAACTCTGCATCAGGAATCACTTTAATTTTTTGCATGAACGTTCTAAGCGCTGGATCACGTATGGCGTCTAGCTCATAGCTATGAGCACCGATATCGCCATCAAACATTGCTTTAGCAACAATATACGGAAGGCTGTGGTCAGCCGTTTCGCTGGTCTCTGGCGTCCACTTTTGCGGATCTTTACCAGATTTGTCGTAGCCATCTTCAGAGGTATACACGTTGAGGGACTGAATCTGCTTCAGATCACCGACCTCTTTTGCCAAAGCAATTGCAGCGACGATTGCCGTTTGGGTCAGGCCTTGGGCAGGGTAAAACTTAACTGAACAATCAAGTGCTCTGAAGCGATTGCCTTTACCGCCAAAGGTCTTTGTATCAAGCTTAAACGGACCCGAGACGCGTTTAAAAAAACCATCCTTACCTTCGAATATCGGAGATGGACCTGTCATACCAGCGCGCGCCAGGTTTGTTGCAAAAATAGCGTTACGCGCCGCATTCGCTGCGGCCAGGCCCTTCCAGTTTGAAATTTTCTCTACCCGTGTTTGATTCAAAGCTAGATGACCTGTGATAGCGAGATTGATCGCTTCAACCATCTGCTCTTGCGATAACTTCATCAACTTGCCGACAGCAAGGGCAACAGCCGGAGGCCCATAAGAGGGATGATCCCAGCCCCGCAAGTTAATTTGAGCCGCGTCTAACAACCTACAGTTCACCTCATAGACGATCGCAAGCGCAAGCAGTAGATCCCGTCCATTTGAGCCTTCGGCTTCAGCTGTAGCCAAACACGCGGGAGCATTGTCGCTGGGGTGACCAATTTCTTTACCAATATAGATATCGTTCAGATCCAGCTGCCTGACGGCTGAGGCGTTTGCGAAGGTTGCAAGCTCAATCGACGTTTTACGCGAGTAACCAATAATCGTGGCACCATTTTTTAAATCAAGAGGTGCATTTTGCAATGCCACAGCGCGCGCAATCTGAACTGGTTTATCGTGCTGCGCCGCGATTGCGCAGCCAAGTGTGTCAATGAGTAAGCCCTTCAACACTTCTATGGTTTTTGGATCAATGTCTTCATAGCGTAAGTTAAAGGCATATGCCGCAAGCTGTTCAGCAGTATTTTTTTCATGTGCGGCTGAGCCAGCACTTGTTCCCTGCGCTCGCGGCGTACTCGAATAAGCAAAGGAGGCCATCGCCACAGTTTGAGTGACGGTAGCCATAAAACCACGTCGAGTGATCATAAAAATACCTTATTCAGACCAGAGTCTCAGCACGAACGGAGGGGATGAGAAAACGGCGATCAACTTTCTTTAACCAAGTCGCATGGCGAACGTTGGTTACAGTCAATCGCCATTTAACACTCGTATCAATGAGGTTTTCAGCCGTTAATATTTACTTGACGAGTGTCGCCACCGGTTTATCTTTTTCAACAACGTAAGTCACCAATAGCTTAACGGGAGTCGAGCTAGCATTTCGACCGCCATGAATGACTCCGTCTGGCGCATAAAAAGCCTCACCAACCTTCACGACCTTAGTGGCTTGTCCGTCAATGTTAAGTTCAATCTCACCACTCATCACATAGCTAATCTCTTCGCCTGGATGGGTATGTTTAGGAACTACGCCGCCTGGTGGAATGTCAACAATCATTTGAATCGCAACTTTACCTGGCGTACTAAGGGGCACAGTTTGCAAAGGCGTGCGTTTAATTTCAGGGGCTTGTGCAAAGGCAAGGTTTGCAAACAGCAGACATAAAATACTTAGAAATAAACTCTTGTTTTTCATTGTTTTATCCCAGATGGTTCAGTCAGTGTTGAAGCTCCCTATGCTTGGGGAGTCGTCTTTTCAAATATGAGCTTACACGAAAACTTTGGGAAAAAACTGAGCAACGAAAAATCGTCGCCTTGCGTTCCAACACGTTGAGAGCATTTGACACGACCTCTAAATTATTCGTGGACG
>CAIZGG010000439.1 GCA_903932425.1 uncultured beta proteobacterium
ACCGAGCACTCAACTTCAAACTGCTGACTATGCGCCGCGCCATGGGTGGCGACGACACTGTATAAGGGTAATGCGTACTGACGACTTTGCAAAAACTCTTGCAATAAGGTTTTTGCGTCTTTACCTAAGGTTAACGGATCAACGCTTGCCAAAATCGGAACATACAGGCGTTCGATCAACTGCTGGGCCGCGACATAGCCACCATCTAAAAACACCGCAGCCAACACTGCCTCAAAGGTATCGGCCAAAATCGAAGGCCGCCTGAACCCACCACTTTTCAGCTCGCCTTCGCCAAGGCGTAAGTATTTTGAGAGTTCAAGCTTTTGCGCAATTTCAGCGAGCGAGGCTTGCTTGACTAAGTTTGCCCTGACACGCGAGAGATCGCCCTCATCAAGTGTGCCGTAATGGCTAAACAAAAGCGCAGAGATCGAAACGCTTAACACCGAGTCACCTAAAAACTCGAGCCGCTCGTTGTGACGTGCGCCATGGCTACGATGCGTCAACGCCTGCTCAAGCAAAGCAGGTTTGGCGAACTGATATCCAAGAGAGGTCTCAAGTGCAGAGGGTGACATGTACAAACAATAATTAGCAGTGACTAAAACAATATGAACTCAGTAAAAGCGACCGATGCGGCTCAGGTGGCTAAAGTTCATCCAAATAAAAAAAGCTTTTCCGACAATATTGGCCTCGGGTACAAAACCCCAGTAACGGCTATCGAGGCTGTTATCGCGATTGTCACCCATCATAAAGTAAACGCCCGCCGGAACGGTGCATCGCACACCATTTCTAAGGTATTCGCACTTTTCACGATACGGAAAGTTTGTAATTGGCCCTATTTCTTGCGATCGTCGCTCATCAAGCAATATTTGATGATTTTTTTCACCCAACTGCTCGGTGAACTGTGCCGTATATGAGACACGATCTGGTTCAAAATATTGACCATCAGCGGATCTAAGAATTTCTTTACCATTAATAAAAAGCTTTTTATCAAGGTATGCCAATTGATCGCCCGGCAAACCGACCACGCGCTTGATGTAATCCACCGAAGGATCAACCGGATAGCGAAACACCATCACATCGCCACGCGCAGGTTCACCTAGAGGAACAATTTTTTTATCAATCACCGGCAAACGCAGGCCATAGGTGAATTTGTTCACTAAGATCAAATCACCTGACTGCAGCGTAGGGAGCATCGAGCCTGACGGAATACGAAACGGCTCGACAATGAACGAGCGCAGCACAAACACAAACAAAATAACCGGAAAAAAGCTGACGCCGTACTCAACCCACCACGGTACATGACCAACCTCAGTACGGATTTGCTCTTCGCGATTTTGTACCTCAGCGTGAGGCAGGCTTGCCCAACTGGGTCGTGCCAAGGCTAAGGCTTCGGCCACACGGCGTTGGCGTGCCGGACGCAACGAAAACTTATCCAGGGCATACACCACCCCCGTGACAAGCATCAGCACGAAGAGTATCAGGGCAAAATTCCAGCTCATCAGCTCGGCCTTGTAGAAAGATTATTTATCATCAACTTGCAAGATCGCTAAGAACGCCTCTTGGGGAATCTCGACGCTACCGACTTGCTTCATACGTTTTTTGCCGGCCTTTTGTTTTTCAAGCAGCTTTTTCTTACGACTAATGTCACCGCCATAGCATTTTGCCAGCACGTTTTTGCGCAAGGCTTTGACGTTTTCGCGGGCGATAATCTCGGCTCCGATTGCTGCCTGAATCGCCACGTCGTACATTTGACGAGGGATCAGTTCTCGCATGCGCGCCACCACATCACGCGCGCGATAACGTGCGTTTGAGCGATGGCAAATGTTTGATAAGGCATCAACCTTATCAGTGTTGATTAAGAGGTCAACCTTCACAACATCAGCAGAGCGATATTCTTTAAATTCGTAATCCATCGAGGCATAGCCTCGCGATACGGACTTTAATTTGTCAAAGAAATCGAGCACGATTTCAGCCAGCGGCATTTCGTAGTGCAAATGCACCTGACGGCCGTGGTACGTCATATCCAATTGCTGACCGCGCTTGTTATTGCAAAGCGTCATCACCGGACCCACGTATTCTTGGGGCATAAACAAGGTGATTGTCACGATTGGTTCGCGAATTTCAAGATACTGCCCAACGTCGGGCATGCGCGACGGGCTTTCAATCTGGATCACACTGTTA
>CAIZGG010000440.1 GCA_903932425.1 uncultured beta proteobacterium
CTTTGGTGCCTGCTGCCCGTAGTCTTATGGATCGCGGTAGAGCTCAGTTTCGTTGACACGGTCTTATTTAAACAAATCAATCGTGCCACACACACACTACCTGATTTATTCTGGGTTTTTTTCAACATGCTGGGGAATGGTTGGGGGGTGTTCGCCCTGCTAAGCCCCCTGCTACTGATTGCACCGCGGGCGTTGATCGCGACTCTTTTTGCGGGCGGCTTGGCTGGTTTGTTGTCGCGCTCGCTCAAAGTCAGTCTGCAGTTTCCGCGCCCTGCCTCGGTGCTTGACGAAACCAGTTTTCATATTGTCGGCAACCCTTTGACTTCGTTGGCGATGCCGTCTGGCCACACACTGACCGCCTTTGCAATTGCCACCGCGCTGTATTTCAGCATCGCGCCTACTCGGCGTCAGTATGCAGTCTGGCTTTTTGTGCTTGCCTCGTTGGCGGGTCTAGCACGCATTGCCGTCGGGGCGCACTGGCCGGCCGATGTTTTTGCCGGAATGTCGATTGGATTGTTCAGCGGTATGGTGGGCGTCACGCTCGCTAAACGGTTACCCCTCAGGCAACTGGCACCCCAAGCTTGGCTGATGCGGGCAGCCTGTGGCGGCGCTGCGTTGTGTGTGTATATGCTGCTCACCGAACGCCTAGACTTTGAGGAGACTCGACCCTTTCAGTATTTAGCCGCAATCTTGGCGAGCGCTAGCATCATCTGGTTTGTACGCCAGACGCTGCGGCCAGCACGCCCTCTCGCTTCATTCTCGTGATGACCTCGAGCGACTAGAGAACGAAGTTTAGTCGCGCGCCTTAGCCGCTCAAGCTTCGCTGCGTTCACACGCCAGTCTCGTTATGCTAAGTTTGACCTGTCTCAGCCTTATAACGGGCAAGATTCTGCGCGTTAGGTGGATACAAGCCAGGGAGTGAGTGGCCCTTTTGCACCTCACCCATAATCCAATCTTCGAGTTTTTCTTGACCCGGGGCAATCGCCAACACCTCATCGAGTAAAGCGGCAGGGATTAATACGGCACCATCATCATCGGCCACCACTACATCCCCAGGAAACACCGCCACACCACCACAACCAATCGGCTGTTGCCAAGCGACAAAGGTCAAGCCAGCCACTGAAGGCGGCGCTGCTGCGCCCGAACACCAAACCGGCAACCCCGTGCCCAGTACACCCGCCATATCGCGCACGACACCATCTGTGACCAACGCCGCAACTTTTTTCTTGGCCATACGGGCACACAAGATATCGCCAAAGATGCCGGCATCCGTCACACCCATTGAATCGACAACGGTGATGCAGCCCTCTGGCATGTCCTCAATCGCCGCCCGAGTGGAAATAGGCGATGACCATGATTCTGGGGTGGCTAGATCTTCGCGTGCTGGCACAAAACGCAAGGTGAACGCGCGTGCGACCAAGCGCGGTTGACCCGGACGAAGCGGTTTGGTGCCACGCATCCAAACGTTGCGCAAGCCTTTTTTAAGTAGCACTGTTGTTAAGGTAGCTGTTGAAATTTTTGACAAAATTTCAACCACTTTTGGATCGAGTTGCATGTTAATCATGGGTGCGTTCTCTGGGTGAGTGAAGATGCCGTCAAGCCAATAGACTCAGTTTTTGCTCTTGTCGTACAGTGAGCCGCTTAATGTCAGCGATATCTAAAGCCGACAATTTAGGACCGGGCTTGCGAATCGCGGCTGAGGCAATCGCGCCACGCTCGGCCAAAATATGCTTACGCACGGCCAAACCAACACCCGCCTGCTGCTCGTACTTCGCTAAAGGCAGGTAGGCGTCGAAAATATCCAGCGCACGTTCAATTTTCCCTGATGCGTAGGCAGCGCATACGTCAACCATCATTTCAGGGTACGCAAAGCCCGTCATAGCGCCATTCGCGCCACGCAGTAACTCTTCGGGCAAGAACAGTCCTCCACCGTTACCCGTCAAGATTGAAATTTTACGCAGCTCGCCCTTTTGCATCGCATTGCAAATCGCCGTGAGCTTTGCCAAGCCTGGCCAGTCTTCGTGTTTGAGCATGACGCAGCGAGGCGAGTTTTTGAGAATTTTTAAAATGACGGCCGTCGACATCTGTACAGTGGTCGATACTGGGTGATCTTGCAAGACCCACGGCACCTCGGATCCCAGCGTCTCGTTGACCATCTCAAAATAGCCACTGATTTGATCATCGGTCCGGACGGTCGAAGGGGGGGCTACCATGACCCCAGCCGCACCCATATCCATCACACTTTTCGTCAGTTCAC
>CAIZGG010000441.1 GCA_903932425.1 uncultured beta proteobacterium
GAAATTAATCGAACTGGCCCCACCTATACAGTCGAAACACTTGCACTGTTACCCCAAGAGCATGAATACTTTTGGATTCTTGGGGCCGATCAACTTGAAAATTTCTGTACTTGGCGCGATTGGTCAACCATTGCAAGCAAAGTACAACTCGTGGTTGCCCAGCGGCCGGGCTCAAAGCTTGCAGCACCCGCTGCGCTAGCCGCTTGGATGACTCAAAACAATCGGCATCTCGTGCATCTACCCTTTGATCCACTTGATGTCTCTGCCAACGAAATCCGTCAGCGGATCGCTCGGGGCGACTCAACCTGCGACCTCATCCCCGAGGTTGTAGGCCAGTACATCGCCGAGCATGGCCTTTATCGGCACCACTCAGCCTGACAGGAAATAAAAAAACCAAATGGATATTCAAAAACTGCAACGCGCAGTGGTCGATGCACTCGAAGACGTCAAAGCACAAGATATCAAAGTCTTTAATACTGAACACCTCACTAGCATGTTTGACCGAGTCGTCATCGCCTCGGCCACTTCAAATCGCCAAACGCGCGCGTTGGCCAATAGCGTGGCCGATAAGTCACGTAGCGTGGGTGTGCCCGTGATCGCCACCGAGGGTGAAGACACCGGTGAATGGGTGCTTGTCGACATTGGCGACATCGTGATCCACATCATGCAGCCCGCCATTCGCACGTATTACAACCTTGAAGAAGTTTGGGGTGGTAAGCCAGTGCGCCTCAAACTCTCACCCGAGTCAACGCGCCCTGCCCTTGCCTCAACCGAGACAGCGTTTGACCCAATGGGAACGCGCGACGAACCCGAAGGCCGGCGCGGTGCCAGTCGTTCGTCACGCCCCGCTCGCTCGAACAGATAAAGCGCTGCTCGTCTGAGTCGCGCTCTGCCTGTTTAGGTCTCACACCAACGATCGGTTCACTATCCCAGCCATGAAAATAACAATCATCGCTGCCTGTGAGAAGATGCCTACCTGATGAAAATAACCATCATCGCTGCTTGTGAGAAGAAGCCTGCCTGATGAAAATAACAATCATCGCCGTAGGCGCCAAAATGCCGGCCTGGGTAGACACCGCTTGGGATGATTACGCTAAGCGACTACCCGCAGACTGGTCCGTGCAGCTTAAAGAGATCAAACCAGAACCAAGAACTAGCGGCAAAACCGCCGCTCAGTTGATGGCCGCTGAAGCCAAACGAATCCAAGGCGCAATCCCTGAACAGGCTGTACGTATTGCCTTAGACGAACACGGCAAAGACTTGTCGACCGAGAAATTTTCGCAGGTGGTGCAAGCTTGGCAAAACAACAGTCAGCCAATTGCCTTGCTGATTGGTGGCCCCGATGGGTTAGACCCAACTCTGAAAGCCACTTGCTCAGGATTAATCAGATTGTCATCAATGACGATGCCGCACCCGCTCGTACGGGTGGTACTTATCGAGCAGCTTTACAGAGCCTGGTCGATTTTGGTTAATCACCCTTATCATCGAGTCTAACCAAAGGTCCGATCTTTGCCCCCAACCGGCATGGGCCCATCGGTAGAAATGCTTCTTTGAACACACAACTCATGACGCTTATAGCCTCCCCAACTCTGCCGCTTTTATACCTCGCTTCAGAAAGCCCGCGACGTCAAGAACTTCTGCATCAAATCGGCGTTCCACACAGTGTGTTACGTCTGCCGCCCGTTGTTGGCGAAGATGAACCACGCAAAGCCAGCGAACCGCCGCTGGCGTATGTTCAACGCACAGCATTAGAAAAAGCACAGCGTGCCGAGCAATGGCTTAGGCAGACCTCAGTTCAGTCTTTAACAGATGACAATAAGCACTCCGGCAGCAGCTCAACCGACAAAGGCGATCAGTTCAACGCTTCGCGCCTCACTCTGCCGATTCTTACAGCTGACACGACTGTTGCATTGGGCGACACAGTTCTTGGCAAACCGGTGGATGCAGAGCACGCCTCAAGCATCTTGAGTCAGCTCTCTGGTAAAACGCACACCGTCTGTACCGCGGTTGTACTCGTGACTTCAACTGGTTTCCATACGGGTTTATCTACGTCACTTGTTACGTTCAAAAGCCTAACCCAAGACGAAATAGCCCAGTACATCGACACCGGCGATTGTTACGGCAAAGCGGGAGCCTATGGGATTCAAGGTTATGCAGCTCGGTTTATACAAGACCTGCAGGGCAGCTACTCTGGTGTGATGGGGCTACCGCTTTACGAGACAGCCGAATTACTCAGA
>CAIZGG010000442.1 GCA_903932425.1 uncultured beta proteobacterium
GAGATGATGATGACGATAGCCAAAAATATATCTCCAGAAGCCGGACGGTCAATCTCAGAGCAGCTGGCCACGTTCGCGGCTAACTTCAAAGAAGAGAACATCCCCAAGGCGATTCGTGAGCGCGCCAAGCTGCTGATGCTAGACGCTTTCGGCATTGCGCTTGCGTCGCATGGCTATGACTTTTCTAAGCGCGCGATGGCGGCGGTGACCGAATTGAACGCGGGTGGTCGTTCGATCGTGATCGGTTCAGATAAGCGCCTGGATTTGCGCAATTCCATTTTGATGAATGGTATCTTGATTCATGGTTTGGATTATGACGATACGCATGCGCAAGGCGTGATCCACGCAACAACCTCAACGCTGCCAACAGCCTTAGCCATGGCAGCACAACACAACAAAAGTGGCACTGAGCTCTTAACCGCATTTGTATTGGGGGTCGAGATCGCGACCCGCCTGGGTTCGGTCGCAAAAGGTGGTTTTCATCAAGTGGGTTTTCATCCAACGGGCTTGATCGGCACGTTTGGTTGCACGATGGTGGCAGGCTGGTTGTTGGGGCTCAACGTTGCGCAATATGTGGATGCTCAAGGCGTGGCCTTGTCTGTTGCGGCAGGCAGCTTAGAGTTTCTAAATGATGGCGCCTGGAACAAGCGCATGCATCCGGGATGGGCTGGCTATGCGGGTGTCACGGCAGCTACGTTTGGCCGCCATGGCTATACAGGTACTCGTCTGGCCTATGAGGGCCGCTTTGGTCTCTATGCAAGTCATCTGGTTGGGCGTGATGATTATGACTTGAATTTGGCGACTCAGGATCTGGGTCGTGTGTGGGAGCTTGACCGAGTCTCTGTCAAACCGTTACCGGCTTGTCATTTCACCCATGCAGGCGTCGATGCCGCAACGCGAATTTATGAACAGGGTATTCGCGCTGAGCAGATTAAGCGAATAAAGGTGCTGGTTCCGGCCGAGGTGGTTAAGACGGTCTGCGAGCCAGAAGAGGCCAAGCGTAAACCAGCGAACTCGTACGAGGCTCAGTTCAGTATCCCCTATCTTGTCGGTACCGCTTTGCTCAAAGGGCGACTCACGCTTGATGACATTGACGAGCCAGCACTTTCTGATCCACGTGTCCTTGCGCTGGCAGCCATCACTGATTATTCGATTGATCCTGATAGTCAATTTCCCAAATACTTTGATGGTGAGGTCATTGTAGAGTTAAAGGACGGACGTATTGTTCGCGAACGTGAAGCGATGAATCGAGGGTCGGTCGATCGTCCGTTAACTGCGCAGGATATTCTAAAAAAATATCGCGATAACGCAGCAAGACAAGTTTCGGCGGCCCGAAGTCTAGAAATCGAAACACAAGTACTGAACCTTGAGAAGGGGTCGGCACACGATCTTGCGCAATGCCTTGGTCGCGTCGAGTAAACAAATTGATGTCTATTTAGCGAAGTACTGGAGATATAGAAATGAGCATGCAAGACGCAGGTCAAGAACAACTCATCCTTGATATGGTTGATCGGTTTTTAGAAAAAGAGGTGAAGCCATTCGCCTGGCAACTCGAGCACGATGATGAGTATCCAGCCGAGATTGTTGAAAAAATGAAAGAGATGGGTCTCTTTGGTTGTTTAATTGCACCTGAGTATGGTGGGCTCGGTTTATCGACCGTGACCTATGCCAAGATTATCGAACATATTTCTGTGGTCTGGATGTCGGTGTCTGGCATCATTAATTCGCATGTGATCATGGCGGCCGCACTGCAGCGCAATGGTACTGCCGCTCAAAAACAAGCTTTTTTACCTCGGTTTGCAACAGGTGAGTTGCGCGGTGGCATTGCGCTGACTGAGCCCGATTGCGGTACTGACTTGCAGGCGATCCGCACGACCGCGGTGCGTGATGGTGACGACTACATCATCAATGGCAACAAGATGTGGATCTCAAACGGCATTTATGGCAATTGTTTTGCCGTCTTGGTGAAGACAGATTTGAATGCCAGTCCGCGCCACAAAGGTATGAGCCTGTTTATTGTAGAAAAAAGTGATGCATTTCGCGCTAGCCGAAAGCTTGAAAAGCTTGGCTATAAGGGCATTGATTCTGCAGAGCTTGTGTTTGACCAGTGCCGTGTCCCTGCTAATCAGTTGATTGGAGGAAAAGAAGGCAAGGGCTTGCAAATGATATTGAATGGGCTTGAACTTGGTCGCATCAATGTTGCTGCGCGCGGAGTAGGCGTTGCTCAGGCGGCGCAAAACGAAGCGGTTAAATATTCTCAGCAACGCAAAACCTTCGGTAAGCAAATTTGTGAGCACCAGGCGATTCAGTTAAAGCTCGGCGATATGGCGACGCGAACCGAAGCCTCTCGCTTATTAACCATGCGGGCTGCCGAGGCCTACGATCGCGGCGAGCGTTGCGACATGGAGGCAGGTATGGCAAAGCTATTTGCGACCGAGTCTGCCCTAGAAAACAGCATGGAAGCGATGCGTATTCATGGCGGCTATGGATATTCAAAAGAATATTTAGTCGAACGTTTTTATCGCGATGCGCCGCTGCTGACGATCGGCGAAGGTACGAATGAGATGCAACGCATCATTATCGCGAAACAACTGATTGCCAGGAACCCTATATGAGCTTGCCCCTTGCAGGAATGCGGATCCTTGCCATCGAGCAATATGGCGCGGGGCCCTTTTCGACCCAACACCTGGCCGACTTGGGCGCTGAGGTGATCAAAATAGAAAATCCTCATGATGGGGGTGACGTTGGTCGCGCAGTGGGCCCTCATTATTTTGGACCTGGCGATAGCCATTTCTATCAGGCCTTTAATCGTAATAAAAAAAGTGTCAGGCTTGATCTTAAACAAGAGGCGGGGCGCGAAGTTTTACACAAACTGCTTGAACATGCAGACGCGGTGTTCAATAACTTGCGCGGCGATCTTCCCGTTAAGTTAGGCCTGACCTATGACGCGCTTAAACACATCCGCAAAGATATTGTGTGTGTGCATTTATCGGCTTATGGTCGTGATGGTGAGCGCGCTAATTGGCCTGGCTATGATTACTTGATGCAGGCCGA
>CAIZGG010000443.1 GCA_903932425.1 uncultured beta proteobacterium
AAAAAATGAAGGCTCTCGTGAGAGAGCCTTCATTGACGCCATCTAAACCGACTGGATGACCGCTGATTTGCCCGTCGACGCATCAGGCTTTGGCCGGATAAAACCGGAAGACAAAGCAAGTGTACTAAATTAAGATCAAGGTAATCAAACTGGGGAAGGACAATTTTGTCGCTATGAATATTGAGCCGACTCACCCCACCCAGCTCCCCGACTTACCCCCATGCTTCTCAAGCAGTTTGACGGCATCAATCACCATGCCTCGATCAACCGCTTTGAGCATGTCATAGATGGTGAGCAGGCTGATGGTGGCTGCGGTGAGGGCTTCCATTTCGACGCCAGTGCGTCCGACGGTTTCAGCTGTGGCAGTGCAGGTGACAGATGAGCTGGCTGCATCGCTGACGAACTCGACGGTGACGCGCGTTAACGGGATTGGGTGGCAGAGCGGGATGAGCGAACCGGTTTGCTTGGCCCCCATAATGCCTGCTAAGCGAGCGATGCCTAGTACGTCCCCTTTAGCTGCGCTACCTGCAGCGAGCTTCGAGAAAGTGGCGGGCAGCATGGTGATACGGCCTTGCGCCACGGCACGGCGGTGCGTTTCAGCTTTGGCTGAGACATCAACCATATGCGCTTGCCCTACGGCATCAAAGTGTGTGAGGTCTGCTGTCATGCTTGGCCTGGAGTGTAAAAGTATGAGAGGGCTGCTGTCATGCCTGGCCTTTCGGCTTTAGAGATTGAAACATCTCCATCGTATTGAAGTTACTGAAGGCGGTTGCGTCTTCAAAGTGCACTGCGCACGCGCCTAACTGATCAAGCCATTTGATGGCTGCGGCATGGTGCTCGTCTAGATATTTGGCTAGCCAGCCAGCGGCAGAAGGGCGTAGCAAGCAACACAAAGGTTGCGGGCCATCGTTGGTGACTGCATACGCCGCGAGCGTTGAGGGGTTTTCTGCCAACGCTCGTTCAAGGCGTTCAAATAAATCAGGCGGCAATAAAGGCGTATCGCATGGTATGACCAACAAGTTATTTTTTTTACAGCGCATGAGCCCCGCTTCAATACCTGCAAGCGGGCCGGCAAAATCTGCGCGCTCGTCAGTGACGACGGCGTGCCCAGTTTGTTTGTAGGCATCGATGTTGCGATTAGCACTGATCAAAATACGCGAGGGGATCGAGGTTTGCGCGGCGAGGCATGCCAAAGCATGCTCGATCAACGGCAGACCCTTGTGCATGACCCAGCCTTTGTCGCGCCCCTCAAGGCGACTGCCTTTGCCACCAGCTAGGATGAGTGCGTCGTAAGGTGCGTCAACAGCTTTATGTTCAGTATGACTTGTTTCGCTCATCGCGCTTCACTTAGATCTCAGTTGAGTTGTTGGCGGATCTTACTGTTTGAGAATGAAGGGTTATTAACTGACTCTATGACTTAATCAGTGACGAGCCGATGCTGCTGATTAAGGATTTGATGCGGGAGGTTTCGCGCCCCAGCGCGCCGCGGCATCGTCATCACTATCGCGCGCTTCAATCCAGCGTGGGCCTTCGGGCGTCCATTCTTTTTTCCAGAAAGGGGCTTCGGTTTTTAAATAATCCATGATGAAGGTATTTGCTTCATAGGCATCACCGCGGTGCGCACTGGCTGTGAGTACCAGCACAATTTGATCGCCCGGGTACATCTTGCCAACACGGTGCACCACACGTGCGGCTTGTAGCGACCAGCGGCTTTCAGCTTGCTGCACGATGTTCATGAGCGATTTTTCGGTCATGCCGGGGTAGTGTTCAAGCTCAAGTGCCACCACATCGTCGGCCAGATTCAGATCGCGCACCATACCAATAAAGGCCACCACGGCGCCGATGCCATGATCGCGCTCAACAAGTTGTTGATGCTCGTGGCGAAGGTCAAAATCCTCACTTTGCACGGCGACAGACAAACG
>CAIZGG010000444.1 GCA_903932425.1 uncultured beta proteobacterium
CGGGTGAGAGAACAGTTGCATCCATGGATGCAAAGATAGAATAAAAAACTTGGTGTGTCCAGTATTTTTTTCTATCCACGGGTTTACCGAATATTTACGGTCCAATTCGGTCCGTTGCTGCTACACCATTGATAGATAAGACTATTTGGCGGGGCAGCACTGACTTCATCACAAACCGCCTGAAGTGCTGAAATCTCAGGTTTTTGGGTTTTGGTCTGCGGGAGGGATACTAACTACCCTCGATCTCGTGAGCTGATTTTGGCGAATTGGATCGTATCGGATGCGTTCATCATCATCTCCTGTGTTGATCGACGTAGAGATTATTCATGAAGCTGCAGCTGTTCTTTTTTAAACACATAGAGTGTCTTTGAGCCGCAATGTTTAATTGAGGTCGGCCGACCGCCAGATTGGATTAACGTTTTTTCAGAAATTTTCCAGTCAGCATTGATATCGGCTGAACTAATTGCAAAATCGTATCTTTCTCTGAAATATTTTTTTGAGGTCACGAAGTACATACGGTCAAGGTTTTTAGAGCACTGGGCAACACTCAGACCGAGTTTGCTGAAACTTTGTAAATAACGAGCGTCCCAATACTGGGCGACACCATTACGAGCATTCGTTTTTTTAAGCCCCTCGTCAATGCAAGCTATCTCGCTCGGCTGGAAGTCAAGAGTAAGCGTATTTCGTTTGAGTAGCTCGTCAGAGCGAACGGTTAGTTGAAGCATCGTCATGACTGACATTGCAATTGTGATCGGAACAAACCAACGTTTTAGATATTGACTTGCGAACAAAACCAGCACGATGATGGGCCAGAAAAATAAGGGAATCAAGTACCTGGCGCCAAGCGTTGGTGTATTGGTTAGCACAAGTAGTGCGGCGAGCGTCGTTAATATCGACAATATAGAAAACACGGATAACCAATCAATCGTGCTGACTTTTTCTGATGTTTTTAACCAGCGAAAGGTTGCCCGCGTGACAATCGCGCAGTAAGAAAAAAAGATGAGAATAAAAAAGGGATAAACAGTCATCACCGAGTTCACAACCTCGAAAATCTCGTTTAGTCTGACGAAGATACCCGCGATGCCAATGTGCGGGCTAGGGCGTGTTGTTGTCGATGCTAATAAGCTATAGGTAAAGAATCCTGCAGCCGCGCTCAACAACGTAAAAAATGATGATATTAGAATTTTGCGGGATGGGACACGACGTTCTACGAGAGACGCCAAAATCACAATTGTGAATAACGGCGCAATTGTTTGGATGATAAAAAAAGCATCCGAAATAGACATCAGAAATGCAAGGGTCGAGATGAGAAAGATATTGAAGAAAGACGGTTTGTCTTCAAATCTTTGATCGACAACACGTAACCATAAGGGTACGAAAAATAAAGTGGTTAAAAAGACTCCAAAGTGAAAGACACTCACGAGCATGAGTATGAAAGGTCCGCCAGACACAAAATCAAAGGGTTGATTTGAGAGCAAAGCCAAATAAATGAGCGTCGACGTTATAAATGTTGCGCAAACCACAGAATTTGAATTGACGCATTGTTTAGCCAACAGCCAAACCGCGACCAAAACTAACGTCGATTGTAGGACGGCAAAGACAAGCAATTGAAGGTACGGTCCCATTCCTAAGAGGTATGAGATTAGAAATACGAGTAGGTCAGGAAAAAAATATGGCGCCGGAGGCAGTGACCAATCTGAAAGGCTACCACCGTTGACCAAGATGTCAGAAAGCAGTGTTGGCAAAAAAAGCGTGTCAGAATTAAGAAGATGACCTCGCATTGACCCGCCGCCCAAATATCGGATACAGACGTTTGCTAGGCCAAGCACAAACAACAACAACGCCGCAGTACTTAGCCACTTTGATGCGTTAGATGCAGGGGCTACAAATTTTGAGGAAAAGTCTTTCAATTTATAGAGGCCACTTGGTCAGTTAAGGTCGTTGCTCATCGATGTGTATGGATTTGACGCGTAACGCACGCCATTGTCAATCATTGGCGTATCGCTGTGGGATCGTTCGCGTGCAACGACTGTCAACACCTGGAGTAAAAATAGAGATAAATAGCGTCGGAGGATTTTTCGCTGAGTAATGGGGTCACATGAACTACTGAGTACTCAGTCTGAAAAGCGCGAAAAACTCGGTATACGTTTAACCATGCGACTCAGCGCGCAGTCTAAAAAGAAAAACAAACAGCAACAAGTGCACACGTGTATTGCAGAGCGCATTTTGGTATGTAATAAAACGGAGGTCGCGCCTCATCAATCAGAAGTTTTTCGTCCGTTTTATTGCCCAAAAATATGGACGGTTTAGGCTTTGACCAACAGGGCTGCGCAAGAGCGTGCGGTTTCTGAATCAAGTTTGGCCGCGTCTGGCATTTTCCCCCAACCACCTTTTTCAATGTAAGTGGAGCGCGCCCATTCGTCGGCTTTTTTCAGTTCAACCAGATTGACTGCAAAATTTGTGTCGCGCCTAAACATTTCTGCGCATACAGGTGCCAGTGCGGCTGCGACTGCTTTGTTGGCCGTTGCTTTGCCTATCGTGGCGGTGCCGCCCGCCGTATGCCAGTCGGCAAAGCCAAAGCCAATGAGCGAGATTAAGGCGGCTCCGGCAAGGGCGCCCCAGAGGGTAGGTTCGGTCTGTGCAGGAAGTTTCATATGTTGCCTTTAGTTGTTAGTTGATTACGGAAGGCCGTCCGCCAGCGGTACAACCCACTGTACGCCCTAAGCACGTGTTTAAGCAGTTTTATGATTTTTTTCACTGATGTTAAAGGGAATACCCTCCTTTAATTGTGAAGATTTTATTAGCGCTCAAGGGAAACCCTCCTGCAATCTTGTTGATGTCATTAGATTACGGGGCGAAAGCCCGCTAGGGTTTGTCCTTGTAAACAAGTGCACCTAAAGCGTTTAAGCTTGCAACCCCACAAGTTGCGTTTGCTGAAACACCCATTTGGCGAAAATTCTGGAGGCTGATATGTATAAAAATATTTTGCTTGCCTACGACGGTTCGAACCTTGATCAACAAGCCTTAATTGGATGTAAAGATCTCACGAACTGGCCATCTGCACAAATCACCTTACTTACCATCCTTCCAAATTTCTATACATCCATGGGGATGGAAGGTGCCTTTGTGGGTGATGACCGTGCGCACGATCATCAAGTGCAAAACAAAATCCTAAATAGTGGCGTGCAGTCGCTTAAAGATGCTGGATATAACGCCCAAGGCGTTGCGCTGACGGGCGACCCAGCGATAGAGATTGCAAACTACGCCATGCAACAACATTGTGACCTGATTATCGTTGCTCATAAACACACGGCAAATTGGGCTGCGCGCTGGTGGGGCAGCTTCAAATCTAAAGCCCTGATCGAAACCGCACACTGCAGCGTACTGATTGTCATTTTAAATGAGTCAGTCACCGACTCTTAGCCTTATTTTTTTTAATAGTCTAACGTTGATGATCTGCTCTCCGAAGGATATCGTGACATCTGTATTCTCGATATATCTCAACATGCGATTGAGGTGGCTCGAGATCGCATTGGTGAAAATGCCAACAAGGTTCACTGGTACTGCGCGGATATTACGCAAGCCACTCTGCC
>CAIZGG010000445.1 GCA_903932425.1 uncultured beta proteobacterium
GCACGAGGGCGTTAGTTGCGCTAATCAGGCAAGAAGCAAGAACCGCCCATTTGGCAAAAATCGCAAAAAAATCAGTGAGCTGATCGATTCCATGGGACACAGCAAGTAAGGCTTTCATCGGAGTATCCATGTGTTTGGACAGATAAAACAGCAGGAGTTGCTAGTACCTTCGGAGCGAAGCATGCTTACCTTCATAGGGTCGTAGTTCATGAATCATTGTGATCGAGAATTTCAGACCTTAGTGTTCTAAAAAGCAGACAAAAGAGCAATTAGTTTTAACCCTAGGGTACCCAGGCTAGATCTTTGAAAAGACCGATATCGAGTATAAATAGCCTAGCGTACTATTCAAATTCTCTAAAAACTGTCGACCTTTGTAGTGGGCGACTGAGTCAAAGGATCATTTATGAGTCAAAAAATTCAAACCGCGATTGCGGGCAGTTTGCCAAAACCAGCTTGGCTGGCTGAGCCTGAAAAGCTTTGGGCGCCTTGGCAACTGTCTGGCACCACGCTTGAGCAGGCAAAGTCCGATGCCATGCGTCTGGCGGTTGACGATCAACTGCGTGCCGGTATCACAGTGATTGGCGATGGTGAACAAACTAGACAGCACTTCGTGACGACCTTTATCGAAAGTCTGTCGGGGGTGGATTTCGTAAACCGTAAGACGGTGCGTATTCGTAATCGGTACGACGCGGCGGTTCCGGTGGTTGTGGATCAAGTCAAGCGGACGAAATCGGTTTTCGTTGAAGATGCCAAGAAGCTACGTCTGCTGACGACTGGCCCCATCAAGTTCACGTTGCCCGGGCCGATGACAATGGTCGACACGCTCTATGACGGCTACTACAACAGCCGTGAGAAACTCGCCTGGGCCTTTGCTGAGATCTTGAATGAAGAGGCCAAAGAGCTTGCTGCTGTTGGCGTGGATATCATTCAGTTCGATGAACCGGCGTTCAATGTGTTTTTCGACGAAGTGAAAGACTGGGGTGTGCGCGCGTTAGAGCGTGCGGCCGCCGGCTTAAGCTGCAAGAGCGCGGTGCATATTTGTTACGGCTATGGTATCGAGGCAAACGTCAAGTGGAAAAATGCCTTGGGCGACGAGTGGCGGCAATATGAGCAAGTATTTCCGTTATTAGCAAAAAGTACGATTGATCAAGTGAGTCTTGAGTGCATCAATTCAAGAGTCCCGATGGAGTTGATCGCCTTGCTCAAAGGAAAAGACGTACTGGTAGGTGCGATTGATGTCGCTAGTAACCAAATTGAAACGGCTGAGCAAGTCGCGAGTGTGTTGAGACAAGCTTCTAAATATGCAGACATTAAACATATTTATGGCTGTACCAATTGCGGCATGGTCCCGCTCTCGCGCGAAGTCGCTTCAGCTAAATTGCGGGCCTTGGCCGCCGGGGCTGAGCTACTCAGTAAAGAAATGGGGTTGCTGTAAAGCGCACATCGAAAAAAACATCAGTCGCGTGGTTTATTCCACCACCCGCCTCCCAAGGCTTGAAACAGCGCGACTGAGTCTCCCAAGCGACTGGCCTGCGCTTGTGCTGAATTTAATAAGGCTTGACGATAAGTCTGTTGCGCATTGATCAGTGCTAGTCGGTCTAGGTAACCGCTGGCATGTTGTCGGGCAGTGAGGTCGTAGGTTTTTTTTGCGGCAACCGCTAACGCATTCGAAATTTTTAACGCTGCCGCATCGGCTGTCAGCGCGCGCAGTGTATCGGCCACATTTTGAAACGCGGTGATGACCGTGAGGCGATACTGGGCAGCGGCCTGTCGCTGTGTTTCAGTTGCGGCGTACTCACGGTGCATCAACGTGCCGCCATCAAAGATGGGCAGCGAAAGGTTGAGGGCTAGTTCAAAAAAACCACCGCTGCCAGCCCAGAACATTTGATTGAAGTTGCTGGCGGTGCCACCGAGGTTGCCACTAAGTGACAACTGAGGAAAGCGCGCCGCACGGGCGACACCAATCTGGGCATTCGCAGCCCGCAGCAACTGCTCGGCGGCCCGAATGTCGGGTCGCTGCTCGACGAGCTGTGACGGCAGACTCAGTGGGAGCTCTTCGGGGAGTTGAAAGGCGTCCAGTTCAAAGGCCGGCACCTAATGGTCTTGAGGGCGTCCAGCCAATACGCGTAGCAAATTCCGATTTTGTTCGAACTGTTTTTCTAAGGGGGGGAGTAGTTGTTTAACTTGACCGAGGGCGCTCTCTTGCATGGACAAATCAAGTTGTGAAGCAAAGCCAACCTTCTGCTGACGCTTGACAAGCGCGACAGCCGTTTCGTTGGCTTCGATCATTTGTTTTGTGATCGAGATCTGTTTGCGTAGCATGCCATCTTGCACGGCCGCGGCCACCACGTTCGAAGCTAAAGTAATGTAAGCGGCTTGCAGCTGAAATTTTTGCGCATCGGTCTGCGCCTGCA
>CAIZGG010000446.1 GCA_903932425.1 uncultured beta proteobacterium
AGTTTCGTCAATTTTGAAGGCTTTTGAGCAATGTGGGCAAATGATGTCGTGCATGTCTGGTACCGCCTTTGCGATCGATATTTATATTGCGACAGTATGCCGCATTCAGTGGCTCACCGAGTGAGATTAGCCCGCTCAGGCCATCTCAGCACACGGGACAACGACTACCCCTTAGTTCATCAAACTTTTTCGTACAAAACCATAGTTTTTCTTACAAAGCACAGTTTTCTTATACTTTTTCGTACAAGTATAAGAGTCTCAGTACAATAATTATCCTTGTAATTTAAACACAGCGTGTTTAATATACAAGGATGTTTAAGCGCTTATCCTACGCCAAAATTGCCGAGCACCTTCAATGGAGCCCAGCTGTTGGCATCCTTGGGCCGCGTCAAGTCGGCAAAACCACCTTGGCTAAGACCTTGGCCAGCGAGTCAGGCAAATCTATCTATCTAGATTTAGACACCGCCCATGCTAGGGCGCAACTGGTTAATCCAACGGCATTTTTCGCCGCTAACCGTGATCGCCTGATTGTTCTGGACGAGATCCAAAATCAACCTGAGTTGCTCAGCGAACTACGCGGCGAAATCGATGCTGATCGCCGACCTGGTCGGTTTTTATTACTGGGCTCGGCCTCATTTAAATTACTTAAGCAGTCACAATCCCTCGCCGGGCGGTTATCTTTGGTGGATATGTCGCCGTTAGTACTAAGCGAGGTGTTTCAAACCTTCAACGACACGCAAACGCTATGGCTCAGGGGCGGGTTTCCGAATAGTTATCTGGCTAAAACGACCAATGCCTCGTGGGATTGGCGCGACGCACTGATACGACACTTTTTGAATACAGATTTGCCGAGCTTGGGTATCGCGGTCGAACCGCAGTTGATGCATCGCTTTTGGCGCATGGTGGCGCATCTGCACGGCCAAATGTTTAATGCATCAGCGGTGGCAACTTCGTTGGGTATCTCTGCCCCTAGCACTGGGCGCTACCTAGACCATCTCTGCGACGCCCTCATGGTTCGCCGGCTCGAGCCCTACTTTGTTAATCTCGGTAAGCGCTTGGTCAAAACTCCCAAAGTGTACGTGCGCGATAGCGGCTTGCTACACAGTTTGCTTGGCATTCGCGAAGTCAACGACCTACTCGGGCACCCAAGCACTGGCGCCTCGTGGGAAGGCTTCGTCGTTGAACAGATCGCAGCGCACCTGCCCACGGGCGCGACCATGTACTTTTACCGCACCGCTGCCGGCGCAGAACTCGACGTCGTAGTTGAATTGGGGTTACGAAAACTAGGTTTTGAAATCAAATTTTCGAGCGCACCCAAAGTCACAAAAGGCTTTTGGTTGGCCTGTGAAGATGTGGGCGTCGACGCGGCCTATATCGTTGCGCCCGTACAAACGGGGTGGCCGGTACAGGCAAAGGTCGAAGTGATCGGCGTCATGGATATTGCACAGCGCTTGGCGGAGCATTTTGACTAATTAAACCTTGCATCTATGGATTTACGCCTACTCGACGCGTTACGCAACGCCCCTAGTCTCGACTTATATGAACATTTTCCCAATGACTCTTTGCCGTAGTATCAATATAGACTTTCTTGCCCGCCCAGTCCGGAAGCGTTGCCTGGCCACGGCCTACGGCCTTGATGGCTGCGAATGCATCCGTAAGGGTGATGGCTAGGGCATCTGACGAGCACTTTTCTTTTGTTTTATTCACTGCCTTCTGTTTTTTCACGAGCTATGTCCTTGATTTATTTATAGATCGCTACCAAACCGATCGTAGCTAAAAATTTGTTACTTTTAACAAATAATTATTGCAAGCCGTAAGCAGTATTCAACCGATCGAGTGCGCGTGCTGCCTCAGAATTGACCGGCTTCGATCCGCTAACGGCTGCAATAAAGCGCTTCAAATCTGTTGCAATCTTTGCGTCAATTGAAATCGACATTGCAGGGCTAAGCAGCGTTGTAAGCGCGACGATGTCACTTAGGTGTTTCTTAATGTTTCTGCTGTCTACCTGGCCGCCAGTCGATTTTTCTTGTGTCAGTGACAACCAAGCCAATGCCTTGAGCGGTATCAGTCGGTCTTCACCAACCCACGGTAGACCATTTTGGTTTTTACGTCCGCCCATGATGAAATCGTAATAGGTATCGTCTAGTAAGATTGCCGACAAACTAGAAACCAATTCATCCAAGGGAATGGGGGTCAGATGGCTCTCAGGCGCTAGATCGATACCTAAGGGCGCTCGAGCAAATAGTTCAATCATGAAAGGAAACGATTCTTCGGCCGGCTTTTGAAAGCGGAATAACTGGGGCTTACCGCTTGTTGCCGATTGACGAATGTTGTAGCGCCCCGCCTCGATGAACTCCCAAAACCGTCGGCCGAAGGCTGTGGTCAAGGCTTCTAGGTGCAGCACCACATCTAAGTCTTTAGTTGCTCTGAAATCTAACCCTGCCGACTGCATCGCAAGGGATGCTGCCGTACCGCCGATTAGAACGTATTGATCCGCATAGTCTTTAAACCAAACTCTAAAAATCTCTAACCCTTTCACCCTTCAAACTTATCCTGTAATTCGTCTAACGCCATTTGAATCCGCTCACTTGAGTTGTCTTTCAGGCTGAGCCACAGAGACAACACGTCAACAGTTTTACTTTTTGCGACCATCGCGGGGTTGTAAGACCAAATTTGCCATTCGTTTGTATC
>CAIZGG010000447.1 GCA_903932425.1 uncultured beta proteobacterium
CTCACGGTGACGCGACCGTCAGGCTTCAGGTTTGTGCCTGGGCAGTTTGCCAGGCTTGGGCTAGCGCTTGACCCCGCCGCCCCCGAGACTCCGAACGAATGGCGTGCCTATTCGATGGTATCTGGCCCCAACGAGAATCAACTCGAGTTTTATTCGGTCGTCGTGCCCGACGGCAAATTCAGCCCGCCGCTGGCTCAACTGCAAGTTGGCGAGGCGCTTTGGATTAACAACACTGTTTTCGGTTTTCTCACCCTCGATGCCTTTGTCGACGGCGAAGACGTATGGCTGCTAGCCACCGGTACCGGCCTGTCTGCCTATTTATCGATGCTTCGCGACCCCGGTACCTTTAAACGTTTTAAACGCATCATTTTGGTGCACGGCGTACGCTATGCCTTTGAGCTGGCCTATCGGAACGAGCTGTTATCACTGATGCAGCAGCACCCCGGACAGCTCACGTACCTACCCGTAACCACACAAGAGCCACTGACCCAAGACCTTTCCCCCTCAGTAAGCTCAACAGGGCTGTCGCCCAACCGCCTCACCACACTACTCGCGAGCGGCGAGCTTGAACAACGCGTTGGCTACAAACTTGACCCAAGTCACGCCCGTGTCATGTTGTGCGGCAATCCGGCGATGGTGACTGAGATGCGCGGCCTACTCAGTGAACGCGGCTTTGCCGCCGGCAGACGTGGCGTTGCTGGCAATTTAGCCGTCGAAAACTACTGGTAGTCAGGCCAAATTATGCAACCCGTGGCACTAACACGACATTTTGCTGCGTTGCAACACAAAAAAAGATTAAATCGAGCATACCTCGCTCAGATCAGGTGATAATCAAACCCTCAAGCTCACAACTGGATTCGCTCAATGCTCTATCAAATGCATGAAATGCAGCGCGCCCTGATGGCACCGCTCACCCACTTCAGCGAAGTCAACGCCAAGTTATTCACGCATGCAGCAAGCCCCTTTGCCTACACACCACTGGCCAGACAAGTCGCGGCCAGTTATGAGCTTATTTATCGCTTGGGTAAGTCTTACGAAAAGCCAGCCTGGGGGATCCCGACCACTGAAGTCGACGGCAAGTCAGTCGCGGTCGATCAAGAGGTAGCCTTAGCGCTGCCCTTCTGTAATTTGCTGCACTTTACGCGTGACCTACCCGCTAAAGCACGCAAAGCTGATCCAACGATCTTGTTAGTCGCACCGATGTCTGGGCATCACTCAACGCTATTGCGTGACACCGTTCGTGCCCTGCTGCCGAACCATGAGATCTATCTCACCGACTGGATCGATGCGCGCATGGTGCCCCTATCAAAAGGTGGCTTCAGTTTGAACGACTACGTTCGTTATTTGCAAGAATTCATGCGCCATTTAGGTCCGGACGTCCATCTGATGTCGGTCTGTCAGCCTACGGTGCCAGCGTTAGCGGCCGTCGCGCTCATGGCAACCAACAAAGATCCTTGCTTGCCACGCACCATGACCATGATGGGCGGCCCCATCGACCCACGCTGTTCACCGACGCAGGTCAATCGCCTCGCCACCACCAAGCCCTTCGAGTGGTTCGAGCAAAAGCTCATCCACACCGTCCCCCCCCAGTACCCAGGTGCAGGTCGACGGGTATATCCTGGCTTTTTACAGCATGCCGGCTTCATGTCAATGAACCCAGATCGCCACCTTAAATCTCACTACGATTTTTATCTTGACTTACTGCGCGGCGACGACGAAGACGCCGAAGCACACCGCAAGTTTTATAACGAATACAACGCGGTGCTCGATATGTCAGAAGAGTTTTATCTGGATACGATCCGCACCGTGTTTCAAGAGTTTGCCTTGCCTAATGGCACTTGGGAGGTTGATGGTCAACTGGTTACACCAAGTGACATTAAAACCGTAGCCCTGTTCACAATTGAAGGTGAGCTTGACGACATTTCAGGAGAGGGGCAAACACGCGCCGCTCAAGACTTGTGCTCAGGTATCCCAGCCAAACGCAAACAGCATTACACCGCACCTGAATGCGGCCACTACGGGATTTTTGCCGGGCGCCGCTGGCGCACAACGATCTGCCCTCAAATCGCTGAATTCGTTCGCAAATACTAGGTTTTTCTTTGAAGGCACCCCGTCAGGCAACCCGCAAGGTTGCCTGATTTCACTTGTTGAATATCTATGCTTTCTCAACGCATCAATGCCCTGCTGCCTCAGACGCAATGCACGAAATGCGGCTATCAAGGCTGTGAACCGTATGCCCAGGCCATTGCTCTGGACGAGGCTGCGATTAACCGCTGCCCTCCGGGAGGGCAGGAGGGGATCGTTGCCTTAGCACACTTGCTCAAGCGGCCCGTGATGGAGCTCGACACGGCTTGTGGCACTCATCAACCGCTTCGGGTTGCGGTCATCGATGAACAATTTTGTATCGGATGCACCTTGTGTATCCAAGCCTGTCCAGTCGACGCCATCATCGGTGCCTCAAAGCTGATGCACACTGTTTTGCCGGAGCAATGCACAGGCTGCGACTTATGTGTTGCCCCCTGCCCGGTGGATTGCATCTCAATGGTTCCGGTCAAGCCGGACCGCACCTGGACACCGCAAGACGCGACACGCGCACGCACACAATTTGAGGCGCGGCAGCGACGCTTGGCACAACGGCCTGAGTCGCTGCGACAGTCGCCAGATATGGGCACGTCTGACGCGACTGCCTCGCAAACGAGCGCAACGCAAGAGGTCGTCACAGCCGCTCACACAGACAAGCAGGCGGCCATCGCACAGGCACTGGC
>CAIZGG010000448.1 GCA_903932425.1 uncultured beta proteobacterium
AGACCACCAAACCGCATCGTGATCGCCTGTACTTGAATGTCAGCAGGCGCCGTTTGAATTTTTAAAAATAGTGGCTCATGCGTTTTACTGTTTGTTGTAGCCGCCCGACTTTGTTGCTGAGCAGTGGCTAACCAAGTCTGTCGGATAAAGCGGGAAGGCAAAAACAGTAAGCCACCGATGCCTTGCTTGAACAGGATCAGCGTGAAAGTCAAAATCAAACCGTAAGCAATGAATTGATACTCTGCGAATAGCTGTAATTGTTCAGGCAAGAAGGTGAAGAAGACCGCGCTGATGACTTGACCGGCGCTTGACCAAAGCCCGCCGACAATTGCTACGACCAAGACCTCGATTGAGCGCGAAATCGCAAAACTTTCTGGGCCTAAGTAACCCACAAGATGCGCGTAAAAGCCGCCAGAGACGCCAGCTAAGAGTCCGCTGAGTGCGTAGGCGAGTTGCTTGGTTTGTCGCCGTGCAATCCCAACACTACCGGCGGCGAGTTCGCTATAGTGCATGACGAATAATGAGCGCCCCAGTCGACTCTGAGAGAAGTTTCTGATGAAAATCATCGAACACGCGGTGATGAGTAACAGCACACGAAAGTAATCGATGGTGCTGAATTTATGGCCCAGGATGATCAAGGTACCTAAGCCCGCAGAAGGTACGCCGCTTAAGCCCATGACGCCACCCGTCAAATCCGTCCATTCCCGAGCGACTTCCAGAAAAATTTGACCGAAGCCTAGCGTCATCATGGCCAAATAAACTTCTTTGACGCGTCCGGCTGGGTATGACAACAAGTAGGCGATCAGACTCGAAACAATTGCGGCAACGGGTATCGTTAAAAATAGATTTAAACCAAAGGTCTTCGCGATAATCGCACTGCCATACGCACCAATTCCAAAAAATGCAGCATGCCCTAACGAGATCTGTCCCGCCATCCCCGTCAAGACGTTGATGCTTTGAGTGAAGAGAATTGATACGAGCGCAAAGCTGAGAATTTGTAACGTTGCTCCGCGCAAGTACGGTGCGCTAAAAAAGACGACCACAAACAGTACAAGCAGTGCCAGTGGATGGGTCGCTAGCTTGGTTAGAAATGTACGCAATGTGTTCATGCTTTCGAGACCTCCGCACGACCAAAAAAGCCCTCCGGTCGCAAGGCCAGCATTGTGATTAAGAGTGCAAAGGCGATGCCATGTTCGGCCGCTGTTGAGATATAACCTCCTACGAGCTTGCCAATGATGCCAACGATGATGCCGCCGACGAGCGCGCCCGCCGAGCTGCCCATGCCGCCAAGTACGGCAGCGACAAAGCCCATGAGCACTAATTCGAATCCAAAGGCCGGATCGACGGTGCCGCTGATTTGTGCTGTGAGAATGCCAGCGATGCCAGCCATGATGCTGGATAAAACAAACGAGCCAGAGACGATCAGGTTGACGGGTAGGCCTTGAACGATGGCAAGCTCCATGTCCTGGGCCGTACCTCGAATCGCGGTGCCTAAAACGGTATAGCGTGTTAAGCCTTCTAAAATAACAATGATCAGAATTGATACAACAAAGATCGAGACGTATTGCAAAGAAATATTTTGACCGCCAATGTCGATCACGTCCTGAACCGTGAACAGCACCTCAGGAAACGGAATCGCCTGCGAGCCAAAAAACTTTGACGTGATCCCCTGCAGCAAAATTCCGAAACCGAGCGTGGCAATCACCCAGCCCATGCTGCCCGCGGTCTTAAGTGCGGGGCGCACTGCGATGCGCTCAACGATGACGCCAACCACAGCAACGATGGCAATGCCTGCGATGACGCCCACCCCGTTGCTGATCCCCTGAGCGGTGAGTAGCGCGGTGGATATCGCGCACAGCATCATGACAGCACCTTGGCCAAAATTAAGCGTTTTGGTTGTCCAAAACGTTAAATTCAGGCCAACCGCGACGAGTGCGTAGACCGAGCCAACGCAAGCCCCTGCAATCACTAGAGAAAGAAAAAAATCCATGCTGAGGCACACCCTGCAAACGTTGAGATCACCCCATGAGGGGTACGCATTGACTCAATGACTGATTAGGTGGCGTCTTTACTCAACAACAGGCTTGAGATACAGGGCTCCGGAGGCCGATTTGTTGATCTCAAATAAACCTAAGTCCTCAGGCTTAAAGGCTTCGTGCAATTCGGCGGTTAAGGTGATGGAAGGAATCGATATGCCAGGTAGCCCTTTGGTTTGATTGAGTGCTGCGATGACGGCGGCCGGCTCTGTCGATCCTGCGCGTTTAATGGCATCAAGCAGCACCACGGCACAGTCATACGCATTACCGACGACAGTCGCCATTGAGATTTGTGGATTTTCGGCGTCAGAACCATACCAGCGATCGGTGCCATGAGCAGCACGATACTGGTCGACAAAGTTTTGTGCGTAGGCAGGTAAGGGTCTTTTGCCAAAGGCAGCGGGGCTGACCGAACGAGTACCAATTGCCAGATCACCCGCGCCTTCAAGGTAGGGTGCAGTGACAGCGCCGGTTGAACCGAACAGAGGCGCTTTCACGTTTGCGCGGCTCATGTTTTTGCGAATGACAGCAAAGTCGGCGCCAAGGCCTACGACCAAGATTGCATCGACGTTACTGCGCTGTAAACGCGCGACCTGCGAGGTCATATCTTGACTGCGTTGGTTATAGGACTCGATTTGAACCTTTGCAGCAGGATTGGTGGCAGCGATCGATTTTTTAACAAGCTCGGCACCTGTTACACCGTAGGCAGTGCTTTCGTGAATGACGCCGATGTTTTTGTACTGTTTGCCTAAGAGCTGACCCAGTCGAGTGGCTTCAGACTCATTCGTAATCGCCATCGACACGACGTTTTTGCGAGGTGGTTGCTCTTTGCCCTTTGGATAAATCACAGAAGGCGATTGCGCGAGGGGGTTGCAGGTTGGACGACCGTCGGCTTCAAGCATGTCCATGGTGGCGAGCGAAGGGCCGCTACCGGCCGGTGCGATGATGGCGACGATTTCTTTATTGTCCAAAATACGGCGCATGTTTTGCACGGCCTTATCCGGCACTAGCTGATCATCCATGGCTTCGGCGAGCTCAATTTTTTTGCCATTGATCCCACCTTTTTTATTCCATTCGTCGATGGCAAGTACGACACCGCGGCGATTACCTTCACCAAACTCGTTGAAGGGCCCCGTGAGAGCTGTGGTCATGCCCAACTTGATGGTTTGCTGCGCCGCAGCGAACGGACTCGCTAAAACTAGTGTCGCGGCGAGTAGGGTCAAACTGCTATAACTTTTAGAAATAGTCATGTGGGTCTCCTTTTGGTCTCGTATTTCAGTCACATCTGCGGTGACCTAGTTTTTAGTATTTTTGTATTCTGCCTCAAATTTGCGAACCGTGGTGATACTAATTTCTCTGTCCCGCGCCCATAAGCAATTAAGCGCGGGCAAGAGTCAGAAGAGCATCAGCCGAGTGGTTAAATAGTTGTCACTTCTATTTTTTGGCGAACGAGACCATCGTGAAAGCCTTTTACTCTGATCATTTCGTGTTGCCGTTGCCGGCTGGGCATCGCTTTCCCATGTCCAAGTACCGACTCCTGCGCGACGCGGTGAGTGCAGAAGGTAATATTGAGTTAAACGAGGCTCCCGCAGCGACCGATACTCAAATTTTGTTGGCTCACGCCCCACGATATTTGCAGGCAGTGATTCGAGGCGAGCTCAGCGCAAAAGAGCAGCGCGAGATTGGTTTTCCCTGGAGTCCCGAAATGGTTGAGCGCTCACGGCGCTCGGTCGGTGCCACACTCGCGGCCTGTGCTGCGGCAAGTGTTGACGGGATTTCAGTGAATCTTGCAGGTGGTACGCACCACGCTTATCGCGAGCGTGGCAGCGGCTTTTGTGTATTTAATGATGCAGCGATTGCTGCAAAGGTTTTACAAAAGTCCAAGACTCCAAGAGCGAAGATTGCGATTGTCGACCTCGATGTTCATCAAGGGGACGGTACCGCAGCGCTCTTTAAAGACGACCCTACTATTTTTACGCTGTCGTTGCACGGAGAACGCAACTATCCGTTTAACAAGCAACAGAGTTCACTTGACGTACCTCTTATCGATGGTTGCCAGGACGCACAGTACCTGGAGGCGCTTGGGCAGGCGTTGGCACAAGTCAGGCAGCGGTTTGAACCTCAGTTTGTGCTTTACCTCGCGGGTGCGGATCCGCATGAGTCAGATCGGCTGGGGCGGCTAAAGTTAACGAAGGCCGGCATGGCCGAGCGCGACCTGATGGTGATTCGTTACGCGCAGGAACAGCGTTGCCCGATGGCGATTATGATGGCTGGCGGGTACAGCACAGAGGTGAATGTCATCGTAGATATTCACCTGCAAACAGTTCGCTTAGCGGCGATGCATTGCAGGCCCGTTTGACGTTCGATTCGGCACTACACTAGGCTCAATAAAATAGTGCTCTGGTTGCACAGACTAGGTATCACTTTGTCTTGTCGGGCAAGGTTTCAAGGGAGAGAAAATGAAAATTGCAGTCGTTGGTTCTGGGTTGATTGGTCAGGCTTGGGCAATCGTATTTGCGCGCGGCGGCCACGAGGTCAAAATGTGGGATGGCGATCCTAAGGCAGTGGCTTTAGCGTTTACCCTAATTGAAAAGCAAGTTGCCGACCTAGAGGCTGCTGGCCTGATTACCGATCCAAAAGGCTTGGTGTCGCGTATTAGCGGCTGCACGACCCTTGAAGAGGTCTTGCAAGATGTCGATTATGTGCAAGAGAATTTGCCTGAACGCGTTGAGATGAAACTCGAAATCTTCGCAAAGATGGATAAGCTCGCTGCCCCAACAACTGTTCTCGCAAGTTCGACCTCAAGTATCCCAGCCTCGTCCTTCACCGAAGGCTTGGCTGGGCGCTCGCGTTGCTTGATTGCTCACCCGGTGAACCCGCCGTACCTGATTCCTGTTGTCGAAATCTGTGGTGCACCCTGGACAGACGCCGCGATTGTGCAAAAAACATGGGATGTCATGCAAAGTGTGGGTCAAAAGCCCGTAAAAATTCATCGAGAGCTTCGCGGCTTTATCTTGAATCGACTTCAGGGTGCCCTGCTGCGTGAGGCCTTCAGGTTGGTTGAGCAGGGCTATGTCGATGCCGATGGTCTGGATGTCACGATCCGAGAAGGTCTAGGTTTGCGCTGGTCGTTCATGGGTCCCTTTGAGACCATCGATTTGAATGCCCCCGACGGACTGGCAGACTACGCCCATCGCTTTGATGAGATGTATCAGGCGATGTCCACCGAGCAAACGTCAACAGATCATTGGTCTGAAGAGATCATCGCCAAACTCGAGGCAGAACGTCGGGCGATTTTGCCAAAAGACCAGTTGATGGCTCGCCGGTTGTGGCGCGATCGTCGGTTGATGGCCTTGGCGGCGCATAAAAAAGCGGCCGAGTCTACTTAAAGCCTGACATTTCGTTATGATGACGGACTAGCGCTGAGGCCGTGTTTCTGGCTGTTGGCCTCTTTGCCCTGCGCCTATCGGAGTTGAAATGAAACAGTTGCTTGTCGCGGCCGGTTTGGTTGACCGGGTAACAGATTTTTTTGCGACCATCGCTAAGTGGGCTGTATTGTTCTGCACAGTCATCAGTGCGGGCAATGCGTTTATGCGGTATGCATTTTCGTACAGTTCAAATGGGTGGCTTGAGATTCAGTGGTATCTCTTCGCTGCCTGTGTCATGCTCGGTGCAGCCCAAGTCTTGCGCGTCAACGAGCACGTGCGGGTCGATGTGATCTACGGGATCTTGAAAACCCGAAGTCGAGCCTATATCGACCTATTTGGTTTGATTTTCTTTTTGATGCCAGCCATGACTTTGTTTTTTTATTTGTCATGGCCGCTTTTTGTACAAATGCTCATCTCAGGCGAAGGCTCGCCAAACGCCGGGGGCTTGATCCGCTGGCCAGCGATGATGATGTTGCCTCTGGGCTTTGCTTTGATGGTGCTGCAAGGGCTCGCCGAAATCATTAAAAGAGTGGCCTGGTTGAATAACGTCTACCAGATGGACATGCACTACGAGAGGCCGCTTCAATGAGCATGCAAGATTTCGCTCCCCTGATGTTTGCGGGGTTAATCCTGATCATGTTGATTGGGTTTCCGGTTGCCTTTTCGCTTTCAGCGCTTGGATTGTTGAGCGGCTTTATTGCAATTCAGATGGGATGGTTCCCTGCTGCGTTCATGTACAACCTGCCGCTCAACATTTTTGGCATCTTATCTAACGACCTGCTGCTGGCCATCCCATTTTTTACCTTGATGGGTGCGGTGCTTGAAAAATGTGGTTTAGCTGAGGATATGCTCGATTCGATGGGTCAGTTGTTCGGACCGATTCGTGGGGGCTTGGGCTATTCAGTCATTATTGTTGGTTTTGTGCTGGGAGCGATTACCGGTACCGTTGCTGGGCAAGTGATCGCGATGGCCATGATTTCGCTGCCTGTCATGATGCGCTATGGCTACAACATGCGTTACGCCACTGGGGTGTTAGCTGCGTCAGGCACGATTACTCAACTCGTCCCTCCCTCTTTGGTTCTGGTCGTGATGGCGGATCAACTAGGGCGCTCTGTGGGCGACATGTACAAAGGTGCGTGGGGGCCCTCGATCCTGCAGGTGCTGATTTTTCTGGGTTACACCTTTGTGTTAGCGAAAGTGGCGCCCTCCCAGGTTCCGGGTTTACCGGTGACGGCTCGAACGCTTCATGGCTGGACACTCTGGAAGAAGTGTCTGCGCGGAATTATTCCTTCGGCCATCCTGATTTTTGCTGTTCTTGGCAGCATGGGTGGTTTACCCGGAATGAGTTACGCCATTGCAACGCCGACTGAGGCTGGTGCGATGGGGGCGATGGGAGCCATTATCTTGGCGGCGGTGCATGGTCGTTTGAACTGGCCGATCATTCGAGATGGCATGACCGGAACGATGCGGATCACCGCGATGGTTGTGTTCATCTTGATTGGCTCGCGTGTTTTTTCTTTGGTATTTCAGGGTGTTGATGGCGCCTTGTGGATCGAGCACCTTTTATCAGATCTGCCAGGCGGGCAAATTGGTTTCTTGGTTGTCGTCAACGTCTTTGTTTTCTTTTTAGCGTTCTTCTTAGACTTCTTTGAAATTGCGTTCATTATCCTTCCCATGCTTGCGCCGGTCGCGAATAAGCTCGGCATCGATATGATCTGGTTTGGCGTATTGCTATGCGTCAACATGCAAACAAGCTTCATGCATCCGCCCTTTGGGTTTGCATTGTTTTATTTGCGTAGCACCGCCGATAGTCTTTTTAAGGCTGGGTCCTTGCCGGCGAAGGTGCTGTCGCGTGACATTTATTTGGGCTCGATCCCTTGGGTTCTATTGCAACTGATGCTCGTAGCAATCGTGATCGTTTTCCCCCAGACTGTGACGGCATTTTTGGATAAGCCTGTGCAAGTTGATCTCAGTACGATCCGTATCGAAATCCCTGAAAATGATTTGCAGCAGCCCGATGCTCAGGGCGAGCAAGACACGGTCAATGATTTGATGCGCAGCTTAATGAAAGATAGCAAGTAAAAATGGCTCAGCCGTTGACGGAGTCGGTCGCTAGTCTAGAAACGAGCTCGAAGGCAGACGAGCAGGTCGCCTTAACGCCGAGCGCCTCAGAAGGCCAGCAATCCTTGTCGCTCGAGGCAGAAGGCCCAGCCTTCACTGTGTTGATTAAGTTATTGGCCTCTATTTTGGTCGGCGCACTTATCTATTGGGGTGTTCGTGCCTCACGCATGATGGATTGGCATGCCTTCTCGCTTTCGGCGGGGTTAGTATGGGCGACTGCCTTAGCGATTGTTCTGGTTGTGTATTACTGGATACTGAGAAGCCGCACTTCGATCAAGGGCGGATTAATCGAACAGACCTGGGTCTGGAAAAAACAAGTGAGTGTCGCCCAGATACGTCAGGCAAAATTCATTTATGTGCCAGCGTTAAGTTGGCTGATTGCTCCACGTTTGATTGTTAGCGCCGGGCCTGTCATGAGCGTTTTCTACACAGCTGACCCAAGCGTGCAACGTGCTTTTGCCGCACTGATGTTGGGCAGGTAATATACATAAACATCTTTCAAGATCAATAAGGAATCATCGTGTTTAGATTAGATGGCAAAGTCGCCTTGGTGACCGGTTGCGGCACACTTGGCGAAGGCTGGGGTAACGGAAAAGCGATTTCTGTCGCGTTAGCCAGACAAGGTGCAAGCATCTTTGGTTCTGACCTGAATATCGAAGCTGCGCAGCAAACTAAAAAAATTATCGAAGACGAGGGTGGTGTTGCACATGTGATGGCGGGTGATGCGACGCAAGCTGACGAGGTAAAAAAACTTGTTGATGCGTGCATGGCGCAATACGGACGTATCGATATTTTGATTAACAACGTGGGGCGCTCCGAACCAGGTGACCCAGTGAGTATGAGCGAACAGATCTGGGACGACCAGATGGATATCAACGTAAAAGCTGCGTTCTTAGCTTGTAAGTATGTGCTGCCGATCATGGAGGCCCAAGGCAAGGGCTCGGTGATTAGCATTTCATCCGTTGCAGGCTTGCGCTACGTTGGAAAACCTCAGGTGGGGTACGCGGCTGGTAAGGCAGCTTTAATGCAACTCACAAAAACAACCGGTGTTCTGTACGCTGAGCGCGGCGTACGACTGAACTGTGTCGCGCCTGGGCTGGTGTTTACGCCACTCGTCAAGCGGCTCGCAGACAAATACGCCAAGGGCGACTTCGAAGGGTTTGTGGCTCATCGCCACAAGCAGGTACCCGCCGGCTATATGGGGGATGCTTGGGATGTTGCCAATACAGTTGTGTTCTTAGCGAGCGACGAAGCGCGTTACATTACCGGTCAAACAATTGTGGTCGACGGCGGCTTGACCTCGACGACTCCGTAATCATTTTTTAAAAGACATCGTATGACGCATTCACAGGGCAGGCTCGCGAACAAGGTTGCAATTATTACAGGTGCTGGCTGCGTGGGCCCTGGCTGGGGCAACGGCAGGGCGATTGCCATGCGTTTTGCCCAAGAAGGTGCGCGCGTATTCGCTGTAGATAAAGATATGTCAGCCATGACTGACACACTGGCGTTGATTAAAGAGTTTAACGGTGATGTCACGCCATACGCCTGTGATGTCACGGACAGCAAGGCGATTCAAGGGTTGGTGGCCGCATGTCTTAAGCAATACGGCACAGTAGATATCCTGGTGAACAACGTGGGTGGTCCAGTGCGTGGTGGCCCAATCGAGCTGAGCGAAGAAAATTGGGATGCGCAGATTGATATCAACCTTAAGACGGTTTTCTTGATGTGCAAATATGTGATGCCCATCATGGAAGCTAAAGGCGCCGGTTCGATCGTTAATATTTCATCGACGTCAGGGATTCGTTTCTCTGGGGCACCGCAAGTGGGCTACGCTGCCGCAAAGGCCGGTGTGATTCAATTTGGTCGCGTTGTTGCTGTTGAGTATGCCAAAAAAGGGATCCGTGTGAATTCGGTACTACCAGGCTTGCTGCACACACCACTTGTAGAAGCGGTGCTGGCGGGTGCTCAGGCCGGTGGCGATGCAGAAGGGTTGTTAAAGCGTCGGCAAGCTCGCATCCCCATGTCGTTTATGGGTGATGGTCGAGATACTGCCAACGCGGTCTTGTTTTTAGCCTCGGATGAGGCGCGTTTCATTACCGGCACCGAGCTTATTGTCGACGGTGGCATGAGTGCTAAGTGCGACTAGCAAAAAAATTTCATAGAGACTGGAGACTAAACATGAAAGCAGCTGTATTAACGACTGAAGGATTTCACATCACCGAGGCACCAAAGCCAGTCCCAACAGCCGAGCAGGTGTTGGTGCGTGTTCGCGCCGCTGGCTTGAATCGCGCTGACCTTGGTGTGATCGCAGGTGGCATGCACGGTAACCAAGGCGGTGCTGGCACCGTGCCTGGCCTTGAGTGGGCGGGTGAAGTGGTCGAGCTTGGTGCCAATGTAAAAGGTTTGAAGGTTGGTGACCGAGTGATGTGTTCTGGGTCGGGCGGTTACGCTGAATATGCCGTCGCTGACTGGGGTCGTGCCATGTCGATTCCGTCTGACTCCATGAGCTTTGAGCAAGCGACCACCTTGCCCATCGCTGTCACAACGATGCATAACGCCTTAGTCACTGCGGGCGAATTGCGTAAAGGCGAGACCGTACTGATTCAGGGTGCTTCGTCTGGCGTGGGCTTGATGGCGATGCAGATTGCAAAATTGATGGGCGCTAAGACGGTCATTGGTACATCGTCTAATGCAGAGCGGCGTGCGCAACTTAAACAGTTCGGTGCCGATTTTGCGATCGACAATAGTGATCCTCAGTGGCCAAAGCTTGCAACCGAGGCCAATGGCGGCAAGGGCGTTGATCTGATTATTGACCAATTGTCTGGCAAATTTGGTACCCCTAACATTGAAGCTTGCGCGATTCTTGGTCGAATCGTAAACGTGGGCCGTCTAGCCGGGCGTTTTGCAGAGTTCGATTTTGATTTGCACGCACTCAAGCGCATCAAGTACACGGGCGTAACGTTTCGCACGCGTAGCGTCGAAGAGGTGCGCGAGATTACCCGGCTTGCGATGGCAGACTTGGCTGGCTATTTAAAATCAGGTCAACTCGCCTTGCCAATCGATAGCAGCTACAGCTTTGACAAACTAGCCGATGCCTTTGCGCGCATGCGTGCAAATCAGCATTTCGGAAAAATCGTTGTCACGATGTAATTGATGACCAAGATGATCCAGACCATCGAGCAGTTACGGGGCTTATATCCTCCAGCAAAAGAGCGTGCCGTTAAAAAACAGTTGTCTGCGCTTGACGGTCACTGTCAGCGCTTTATCGGGCTGTCACCGTTTGTCGTGATCTCGAGTCTCGGCTTGGATCAAATGCTGGATGCCTCTCCTCGCGGCGGTGCGCCAGGCTTTGCCAAGGTGGTGGATGCCCACACTTTGTTATTGCCCGACTCTCCGGGCAATAACAGGCTGGATACTCTTGAAAATATTATTCATACCGGTAAGGTAGGGATGTTGTTTTTGATTCCGGGCATGGACGAAACCTTGCGGGTGAATGGCACGGCAAACTTGTCGACTGATGCGAGCGATCTTCAGCAGTGCACGACCGAAGTGCGTGTGCCCAAGCTCGTGATCAAGGTGACGGTCACGCAAGCCTATTTGCACTGCGCAAAAGCGTTTATGCGCTCAAAGCTGTGGGATCCTCAAAGCCATATCGATCGTGCGCTGATGCCGAGTATGGGCGAGATGGTGACCGAACAAGCTGGGATGAGCACGCCTGCCGAAACGCAAGAAGAGATGTTGGCGCGCTATCGAGCCGAACTTTAGCGATGTCAATTAAGCATTCAGACATTTCGATTCAGTTTGGTTACGCGACAGTCTCGCTTGGTCAAATCCACTACGCGCAGGCAGGAGCGCCAGACGCACCACCACTGCTTTTGATGCATGCTGCCGGGCGTTCAAGCAGTTGTTATCGTCATATGCTGCCGTTGCTCGCAAAAGATTTCAGAGCGATCGCGATTGATTTGCCGGGCTTCGGGTATTCAGCTCGGATGGCTGGCCATCCGACGATTGATAGCTTGGCTCTAACGCTGACTGAGTTCATGGATGCGCTTTCGTTGCAGCGTCCCCACATCTTTGGTCTACATACTGGAAACAAAATCGCTGCCGCGCTGGCTGCAAATTGGCCTGAGCGGGTTGGTGACGTGATCTTGGCGGGGCAAACGCACAGCTTGATCCTCGACATGAAGACGCGTAACGCTGCCTTAGCGCCATACTGCGAGAAGTATTTTCCAAAGTTTTCCGAAAGCTCAGACGGCTCCCACTTATTGAAAGCCTGGAACATTACACAGGCTGCTGTCGAAGGATTTTGGTGGCCACCTGAGTTAGTGAATGCTCAAGCCACTCAGGCTGCAGACCTTGCTCAGGCTGAGGTTCGTGTCCTCGATCATATGCACGGGTGGGAGAGCATCGTCCCTTTGTATCGGGCAATTTTTGCGTTTGACCTACCCGAGGTCGTCAAACGTATTGAGGCCCGGACGATGGTGTTAGAGCTTTTAACACCGCAAGAAGCGCATTACGGCCCCCAAGGCAAGCTCCTGTGTGATCTGATCCCAGGGGCAACACTGGCGCAATTGGAAAATGCAGTAGGCTTGTCGATGGAGTACCGGCCAGGCGAAATCGTAACGGCTATCCGTAGGTTCTTATGTAGGGTATAGTTTTTTAAAATCAAACTGATTCAACCCGCCCAAGAGCGGAGGATCCGCAAACAGACATCAGCGCCGAGGAGGGCAACGATGAGAAACACCTTAGGCCGCGGCGTGCGGTCGTTTTTGCTGGCAGGGTTGTTCGCTTTGACGGCGAGCTGCTTTGCTCAAGACTATCCAACAAAGCCCATCCGCTTATTGATACCAGCGCCTCCTGGCGGTGGGACTGATATCTTGGCACGCGTCATGGCGGACCACCTGGTTAAGCAGTTGGGGCAACCGATCATTTTTGATCATAAGGGGGGCGCAAGCGGCATGATTGCCGTTGAGAATATGCTGCAGGCGCCTGCTGATGGTTATACCCTGCTGATGGTGTACTCAGGCATCGTGACTGTGAATCAGTCTTTGTACAAAAACATTAAATACGATCCGCTAAAAGATCTGGTTGGCATTGCAAACTTCGCAGAGGTGCCAAACCTACTCATTGTTCATCCATCTTTTAAAGTCGAGTCAGTCAAGGATTTGCTCGCACAGGCTAAAGCTAAACCCGATGGCATTACCTACGGCTCCTCGGGTAACGGTGTGTCTAACCACCTGGCGATGGAACTCTTTAAACAAACCGCTGGTATTTCAATGGTCCATATCCCCTACAAGGGGGGCTCACAGGCCATGGTGGGTTTGATGGGAGGCCAAGTACAGCTGATGTTTAACAATACGCCTGAGGTGTTGCCTCAATTGAACTCGGGCCGACTAAAGGTTTTAGCGATTGCTTTGCCAGAGCGTTCGCCTTTGATGCCTGACATCCCAACGGTTGCTGAAACAGGTTTGCCAGATTTTAGCATTTCGCTTTGGTACGGTCTGATTGGTCCGAAGGGCATGCCTCAGCCAATTGTCGAAAAGCTGAATGCTGCGGTGCGCACCTCGTTGGCAGACTCCGAAGTGATCGCAAAATTAGCTAAGCTTGGTTCGCAGCCGATCATACAAACCACCCAACAGTTTGCCGAAGTGATTAAAAACGATTCAGCCAAATGGGCTGAAGTTATTAAAGCTGGCAATATCAAACCAGACTAATTCATTAAAGAGATCAACATGCAAAGCAAATTATTTTCACCCCTTCAAATTCGTGATGTTGTCATTCGTAATCGCATTGCCTTGTCGCCGATGCTGACCTACTCTGCAGTAAATGGTCATGCCAGCGATTGGCATTTTGCGCATTACGCCAAGTACGCTGTCGGTGGCGTCGGTTTGGTGATGGTTGAATCCACCAAGGTTGACCCGCGTGGATGTACAACGCCATCAGATTTAGGCTTGTGGAAAGATGAGTTTATTCCGCAGATGCAGCGCATCACCTCGTTTGTAAAATCGTACGGTGCAACGGTTGGTATTCAGTTAGGCCATTCTGGAATCAAGGCGCGTAATTCGGTGCCTTGGAAAGGGCGCGCGCCATTAGATGCAAGTCAAAAGGGCGTGGATCACGGTGAGGAGTGGGAACTGATTGGGCCAAGTGCGATCAGCCTGAACTCAAAAGCGGCGTTGCCCAGGGCAATGACGATCAAAGATATTCAAGAGCAAATTGAATTTTGGGGCAAAGCCGCTGAGCGTGCCGATCGTGCTGGCTACGATGTATTAGAGTTGCATGGCGCGCATGGTTATTTGACCCATCAGTTTTTGTCGGCCACCACCAATCTACGCACGGATGAATACGGCGGTACGCCTGAAAAGCGGATGCGTTTCGCGATTGAGGTCGTTGAACGAGTCCGCCAATCATGGCCACATAACAAGCCGTTGTTTTACAGAACCTCTGCAGTCGACGAGGTGGGTTGGACGATTGAAGACAGCATCAATTTGGCCAAGGTTCTTAAAGCCAAGGGTGTAGACGTGTTTGATTGCAGCAGCGGTGGTATGTCAGAAAAATCAGCTGTGCTTTCGCCGGTGAAACCATCGTATGGTTATCAGGTCCCTTACTCAGAAAAAATCCGCCACGGTGCTGACATCATGACGATGGCTGTTGGGTTGATTATTCACGCAGACCAGGCAGAGAGCATTTTACAAAAGGGTCAGGCCGATATCGTGGCGATTGGGCGCGAGATGTTGCATAACCCGAACTGGGCGTTGGATGCCGCTAGCAAACTTGGTCAAGATAATCCGTTTGGGACCGTGCCTGATAGCTATGCGTATTGGCTTGAGAAGCGAGCCGGTATTGGTTTTGGCGAGCGCAGTTCGACTTGGCTCAAGGGCATTGATGCACCTCATGTCTAAGCAGAGGTAGTCAGGCACCTCAAGCAGCGTGTTTGAGGTGAGTAGGTCAGTAATCGATAAATGAAAGAGATGTACATGACAGCACCACTAGCCGGTATTAAAGTTGTTGAAATCAGTGTCGCCATGGCAGGCCCGTTTTGCGGCATGCTGTTGGGCGACTATGGCGCAGATGTCGTCAAAATAGAGCGTACGGTCACCGGTGACGATAGCCGTGTGTGGGCGCCTTACTTTCATGATTCGATGAGTTACTACTACGCCGCGGCAAACCGCAACAAGCGCGGTATGGCGATTGATCTGAAATCGCCCGAAGGTGTGGCGATTGCGCGCAAGCTGATCGAAGAGGCCGATGTCTTTGTCCATAACTATCGTATGGGCGCCCTCGATCGCTTGGGGCTCGATTACGAAAGTTTATCGAAGGTGAACCCTCGCCTCGTTTATTGTGCAATCAGTGGCTTTGGTGCCACTGGGCCTTTAAGCCGAGAGCCAGCCAATGACCTGTTCATGCAGGCTTATGCAGGATCAATGAGCATCACAGGTGATCCTGAGGGTAGTCCTGCCAAGATGGGCATGTCGGTGGCTGACGTAGGTGCAGGGATGTTCGGTACGATTGGGATCATGATGGCGCTCGAGACTCGTCATCGTACAGGCCGTGGGCAGCGTGTCGATACGTCTTTGCTCGAGGGCCATATGTCGATGCTGGCCCAGTTTTTTACGCGTTATTTTTCAAGTGGCGAAGTGCCTGGCCCAAGTGGTAGTGGTTCGCTGGGGAGTCCGACCTATCGCGCCTATCAGGCGAGCGATCAGTGGCTTGTGATCTCGTCGTTCAATCAACGGATGTGGAAAGGTTTATGCACAGTACTTGAACGACCTGAATGGGTGGATGATCCAAGATTTCTTAATCCAGAGATGCGTTCGTTGAATCGCCCTCTGTTGATCCAGTTGATCGGTGACATCATCATCACTCAACCTCTCGCGCATTGGCAAGCGCGTCTGATTGAACAAGATGTGCCCTGTTCACCAGTGAATACGATCGATAAGGTTGTTGCGCAACCTCAAGTGCTAGCGCGCGACATGGTGCACGAGATGGATCTTGACGGTCTAGGCAAAATTGCGATGGCGGGCTTGCCAATTAAATTCAGTGACTCGCCAGGTGAAATTCGCTTGCCTCCACCGCGGCTGGGCCAGCATACGGCTGAAGTGATGGCAGGAGCTGGTTACAGCGCTGAGCAAATTCAAGCACTGGCAGCCCAAGGTACGATCGGGTTAGACCCAGGTTGGGTAAAGGTGCCTAAAGCGAGCTCGTCGGCGTAAGCCCATCTGAGAGTCATTCGGCACCTAAGTGAGTTTCTCGGGCGTCTTTTGAATGACGCTCCAGCTTTCGTACCGAGAGCACACGTCAGTCAGCAATAAACCCAGGGCGTGGCTTTAAACGATTGATAAACACGGGCTGTAAGCCCACGCTCAGTAAGTGTGCCGATGTTGTGGGCAAGCGCTTTGGTTGCCAAGCAGGGTCTTCGATGTCTTTGGGCCAATTGGGATTCAAAATCGCAGAACGCCCCAAGGCAATCACATCAGCACCAAGGTCTAAGACCTTCTGGGCATCTTTACGATCCCAGATGTGCCCTGCCGTAAAAAGAGGTAAATCAGCAGGAATCACACGTTTGAAAATATCTAAGGGGTGCTCGGCAGGTCGTTTGATCGACTGCTTAAAGGCATCCCACAAAGAGATATGTAAAAAATCAATGCCATCGTCGGTGAGCCAGCGCGCAAGTTGCAGGCTTTCATCCAAATCGATGCCGCGTGCGTTGCCTCCGTCTTCGGGCGAAATCCTGACGCCTACAACAAAGTCGTTAGGGACACGCGCACGCACAGCTTGCATAGTCTTTCGCAAGAGTCGTGCGCGGTTTTCATATGAACCACCCCATTGATCGGTGCGGCGATTTTCAGTTGCACTTAAAAACTGTGTAAACAGGTAGCCATGTGCGCCGTGAATTTCAATGCCGTCCATCTTAGCTGCGTGCGCCCGCTCAGCCGCGCGCGCAAAATCTTCGATGACTTGTTCAAGTTCTTGTTCAGTAGCAGCGCGAGCGCCAGTCGGACCGCCATCACTTGCGCTGATGGGTTGTCCACCACAGACCGTTTGATCTGCGCGCAAGCCACCATGAAAAATTTGCATCAGAGCCAGACTTTTTCGTTGATGCATTGCATCTGCGAGCCGAGTCAAACCTGGCAGCTGTGCATCGTCAGAAATGCCTAGCGCACCGGGCCAGCCTTGACCGAGCTTGTTGACATGCGCTGCACACGAAGTGATGGTGCCAAAGCCACCCTCGGCCCTAAGATTTAACCAATGCAACTCTTCGTCGCTAAGGGTGCCGTCTGCATGACTTTGTGAATTGGTGAGCGCCGCAAGCACTAAACGGTTTGGTGCCCAAACACCATTACGAAAACGAAAGGGTTCGAGAAGATTTTTCATTCAGAGCTCTCAGGGATGATTTTTTTGATTTTGATGCCGAACAGGCGCGCTGCAAGTTGGCGTAGTGGCTCAAGTAGCATGACTGCGATCACTAAGATCCAAATGACAATCGCGATTGGGCTTGTATAGAAAACCGAGACTTCACCTAGACTCATAAACAGTCCCTCGCGCATGTGTTTTTCGATCAAAGGGCCAAGCACAAGACCAACCACCATGGGCGCTAACTGAAATTCAAGCTTACGCAAGATGTAACCAATCAACGCTACGACGAGCAACATCCCTACGTCGAGCATACTGTTGCGTACGCTATAGCAGCCGATCGACGCCATCATTAAAATGATGGGTAAGAAAATATGATTCGGCACGCGCAGCAAACTTACCCAAACGCTGACCAGTGGCACATTTAAAATGACGAGCATGACATTGCCGACAAGCATCGAGGCAATGACCCCCCAAAATACTTGAGGATGTGCGGTCATCATCATGGGTCCTGGCTGCACGCCCTGCACCATCATGGCGGCGAGCATCAGGGCAGTCACCGGACCAAACGGGATGCCGAGTGCCAGTAACGGCACCATCGATGAAGTGGCTGCAGCATTGTTTGCAGTCTCAGGCCCCGCCACGCCTTCAATTGCACCCTCACCAAGCTCGTGTTTATATTTCGAGACGCCTTTTTCAAGCCGGTAGGCCGCAAAGCTAGCCAGCGTTGCAGAGGGGCCAGGTAGCAGGCCAAAGATAAACCCTAAAATTGTCCCTCGTCCAAAGGGTGCAACAGACCGACTCCATTCTTTGCGTGAAGGAAACATATCGCGCAGCTTGACCGGCAATGGCTTGACTTGCGACTGAAGAGATTCGACGACACTCATGATTTCGGCGATGCCATACAGCCCGACCACAAGCGCTACGAGTTCAACGCCAAGTGTTAAGTCGGCTAAGCCAAACGTAAAGCGATCCTGGCCGGTCACCGCCTCTTGGCCGACCGTGCTGAGCATTAGGCCAATCGCCATTGGAAAGATTCCTGCGGCTAATGATCCCCCTGAAATCCTTGAAAACAATAGCAATCCACCAGCAGTCAAGGCAAAAAACTCTGCGGGTCCGAAGAGCAAACCCACTTCGGCCAGGGCTGGGGCAAAGAGCATCACACCTACGACAGAGATCACTCCGCCAATAAAGGAACCAGCGGCCACGATTGTTAAGACCGCACCGGCGCGCCCCTTCTTTGTGAGTTTGTAGCCATCAATGCAAGTAATCACAGAGGCCGATTCGCCCGGCATATTGACAAGAATTGCCGTGGTCGAGCCACCGTACATCGCACCATAAAACATACCTGCCATCATGATCAGGCCGCTGGTCGGGTCGAGCGAATAGCTCAGCGGTAAGATCATCGCGATGCCCGCTGTCGGTCCTAGACCCGGTAGGACACCGATCAAGGTGCCGGCCAGCGCACCCACCAACGCAGCCAGCAAGTTGTTGAAGGTAAAGGCAACGCTTAGGCCGTAGAGAATTCCGTCAAGTGCATCCATCGAGATCGAGACCTATTATTTTTTAAAATGAAAGTGCGAAGGAAGGCATCGGCACTTTTAGTAAGTAGATAAAACAAAGATAGATCACACCGGTCATCATTGCGGCATAGATGGCGCAGCGAGTCCACGATAAGGAAGACAGAAGGCGCATCAAGAGCAGCGCAAAAGCCCAGCTGCTAAGTGAATAACCCAACCAAGGGATTGTGGCAAAGTAGAGCGCAAGCAGAGCAATCAGTTTGAATAGTCGTGCGCGGTCTTGACCCGCTGGCATGTCGATGCTCTCGGCGCGCGAGGTCTTCCAGCCTTCCCAAATCGTTGCAATACTGCCAAAACACATCATTGCTCCCACGAGCACTGGAAACAATCCGGCACCTGGAGCATCGAGTTCACCCATTGGAAGTTGTCTCGCCATTGCCAGATAGCCTGCCGACAGCAAAAGCCCAAACGCCCCAGTTGACAGGTATGCCGTACGTTTTGAAATGGAATGACCAGTCATAGGTTGTAGATCTTTAGGGTTTTTGATCGAGCAATTTAAGCAGCTCGGTGAAGGTTTTGGTGTCGCGCACGATTTCTGCCGCGAGCGCTTCCGGACTTTTCGGCTCGAGCGCGTAGCCTTCTTTGGCAAACGTGGCGTATTCAGGGCTATTGATCACTTGTGCTGAGGCGCTGACCAGCTTGTCGAATACTTCTTTGGGCAAACCTTTCGGTGCCATGACGTAAAACTGGGCTGACAGCGTCGTCAGGTAGCCTTGGTCGATTGTTGAGGTGGCCTCAGGCACAGGGTCATAGACCCCCTTTTTAAATACAGCCAGCACCCGGACTTTGCCCGCCTGCACCTGACCCGGAATACCAACGGCGCCGGTAAAAAGCGTTGCCTCAACCCGATTGCCCAATAGTGCTAACAATGCTTCGCCACTGCCGCCTGTAAACGGAATCGTTCGTAGTTTGAGACCACTATTTTTATTGAACTCTTGAGCGACTAGGTCAGGTACAGTCCGTAAGCCCGAGACAGAGGCGCGAACCTTGTTGGGATTTTTTTTGACATGGGCGACAAACTCTTCAAAGGTTTGCCAGGGCGCGTCTGCTCGTACTACGAGAATGACCGGCATTTCACCTAACTTGGCAATCGGTTGATAGGCCTCAGGCGTTTTGAAGGTCAGGCCCTGATTGACCAAGGGTTGATAGGCCAAAATGCTGTTTGTGCCTAAGCCAATTGTGTAGCCGTCGGGCTTAGCGCGTGCAATCATTCCAAAGCCGATTGTGCCCGAGCCGCCGGGCTTGTTCTCGACATTGACCTCGACCCCTAAAACTTTTTCAAGCTGAGCAGCATACTGTCGAGAAATTGGATCAGTTGAGCCAGCGGGCCCATAGGGTACAACAAAGGTAATCGGACGACTTGGGTAAGCTTGAGCCCACAAGGTGGCGGGCAGATAGCACAGTATGGCCGCAAATATCAGACGCAAGAATCCCGCATATGAGAAGATAGCGCAAGAACAGCGTTGCATGGCAATCCCTTTAACGGTCTACACCCATTATGTTGCGATAGTCTTTGTCTACAGCTGAAAGCGTACCCAAGCGCAGCATCATCTCTGTGTCCATCGTGCCCGAAAGGCCTGGGTTGGTCGGCAGATCACACACAACTTTATTGGCCTTGATCTCAGCAATCTGCTCTGCCGTCATCCCCAATATGTCGCGTAAGATCGCATCGTTGTCTTCACCAAAGCGCGGCCCCGATTTCTTAATGTGCGCATCACGAAAGCGCAGCCGGTAAGGGCGACCGATAATCGGACGTGGGCCAATCGGCGCTGGGTGTTCGACGCGCTCATAAAAACCGCGGTGTTGTAGGTGTTCGTTAATGAAAAGGTCTTTACTATTTAAGACTGGGCCGCTAGCGATATCTTGCGCTTGCAAGATAGAAGTCAACTCAGTGACCTCACGAGAAAGCGTCCAGGCCGATACCAGCGCGTTGATCTCTGAGCGGTGAGTGCGCCTTGCAGCAGCGGTCGCGTAACGTATATCTTGTGCGAGTGCAGGCTGACCCATCAGCGCAGCGAGCTTAGCCCAACGTTCATCCGAGTCAACCGTGATCGCAATCCATTGGTCGTTGCCGCTCGCCCGATATAAATTGCTGGGCACATGTTCCAGGTCTTCATTGCCAATGCGAGGGCGGTCTGTGCCGTCGAACTGCTTTTGAATGAGGGCCTCTGGGATGAGCGAGAGCCCTAGCTGATACATACCGCAATCGATCCATTGACCTTGCCCAGTCTTGCGCATGTGTACGATCGCAGCCCATAGCGCGTTCATGCCGGCCCAGCAGGCGATAAAGTCTGGATAAGACTGACCGACTTTCCAGGGCTTATCGCCTGCATAGCCAGTGTAGAAGGTCACCCCCATTGTCGCTTCAAGCGTGGTGCCCTGACTAGGAAATGCAGACCATGGCCCACTCGAACCATAGCCAGTATTCGATAACATAATGAGTGAGGGTTTAATTTTTTTGAGCTCGTCGTAATTTAAGCCCCACTTGCGCATCACGCGCGGTGTGTAGTTCTCAAGCACGATGTCACTTTTTCGAACCAGATCGCGAAAGATCTCTTGGCCCTTCTCCTGGCCCAAATCAAGCGCTAACGAGCGCTTGCCTCGATTGACGACATAGAAAATACCCGAACGATTCCAGGGGTCTTGCGCTGGATCATTATCGAGATAGGGTCCAAAGGCGCGACCGCGTGTCTGATCAAGTTTGTGTGGTGCTTCAATCTTGATGATTTCGGCGCCTAGATCACTCAAGAGCCCGGCCATATATGGCACGGCAAAGACGTATGACAAATCCAGAACGCGAACGCCCTCTAAAGGAAGTTTCTTTTTCTTTTCCATGATTAATGTCCTGCCGCTACGGCAACATCAAGGCTTGAAAGTTCGGCCGCGCTCAGGCCAAGCTGTGTGACTAGAATTTCGTGTCGATGTTCATCGAGCATCGGAGAGCGTCGTCGCACCTTTGTCGGGGTGACAGATAGTTTAGTAAGCTCTGCCGGAAACTGTAAGTGTGTGTTGGTCGCTGGATGTTCAACTTCAGCGAACACTTGACGTTCGTTTAGATGCTCACAGTTCAGCAAGTCGTCCGCGCTTTGCACCATGCCAATCAATAGCCTTTTTGAGGCACCGGCCAAGAACACTTCTTTCGCATCACGGTCTTGCACACACTCTTCAAGTAACGCGCGCACTTCAGGCACGCGCTTCTCGCGCTGGGGTGGGCTGGCGAATCTGGGCTCACGAAATTCTGGGCGACCAAATAAGTCGGCGAGCGTTTCAAACGGAGCACCACCGCCTGTTTGAAACGCCAAAAAGCCCTTGCGTGCAGCAATAGGTTCGCCGGCGAAGGGGTCTTGCACAACAGCTCGGCGACCTTGCACTGCACCTAGGAAACCGTAATACGACTGGTTCAATACCAGTTCTGAGGCAAGGCATTCATGAATCGATACGTCAACGTGCTCGCCAAATTGATCGGCCTGTGCAGCGCTGTACGCCATGGTCGAAGCATAGGCTGCGGTCAACCCCGCGCAGTAGAAGGATTGCGACAGGCCGTGCTTGAGCGGCTCGCGGTCGACTTGTCCGCTAATGGCCATGATCCCACTCATTGCTTGTAAGGTGAGATCGCTGGCGCGGTAATGCGCATAAGGACCCGTTTGTCCGAAATTCGTGACTGATGTCACAACCAGTGTAGGGTTCCATTCGAGCAACTGGTCAACGCTATAGCCCCAGCTTTCCAGCCGTCCGGGCTTGAAGCTTTCGATCACTATATCGCTTTGTTCGATCAGCCGGCGCATAATCGGTCGACTCGACGCTAAGCGCAGGTCAAGTGCAACACTGCGTTTGTTCCAGTTTAGATATTGAAACAGCAGGCTTTGTTCACCTGCGGCGGCATCGGTTTTCAATGGCGCAAGATAGCGCGCAAAGTCACCCTTGCCAGGCTGTTCAACTTTAATAACGTCTGCACCATAGTCGCCTAGCAACCGAGCCGCAAAGGGCCCGGCGATACCATGACTCAGGTCCAGAACGCGGACGCCGTGTAACGCGTGTTGCATACGAACCTACTTAGGCTGCTGGTGGAACAAAGGGATAGGGCACGGGTTGGCCATTTTTGTAAGGTAACGCAACCGTCGCCGTGCCTGGCGTTGACTCTTTGCCCGCATCGTTGATGATGCCTAACTCGATATCAATCAAGCCATAGCCCGAACCCTCGCGCTTGCCAGTCACACGACCCCAAACGCGCACAGTCTCTTCAACGATGTTCATCGCTCGAAACTGAAAGCTAGCTTTCCACGCCCAGCCATTTGGGCCAGCCCAGTCGGCAAGCATTTGCATGACGAACTGCTGCTTGAGTGAACCGTTGATTAGCAGCCCTGGCAGTTTGTCATGTTCCATTGCAAAGGGCTTGTCGTAATGAATCTTGTGCCAGTTTTCCATGGCCGCCGACCAACGCATTAAATGTGCCGTCGTCAGAGGGCCTTTTTCAAGACCGGGGATGTCGGAGCCAATCGCGACATCTTCAAAATTAGGAGTCGTACCGAGTGCCATATTATTTTCTCCGGATTTGTGTGCGACGGGTGCGGATCAGCAGTTCACCCTCACCATTTCGAAACTCTGTTTCTGTGACCACTAAGACAATTGGTCCCTTGCTTGTTTCTTTTTCACTGATGTCTGCGTAGCTTGAAGTTTGGCTAACGGTTTCGCCATGACGGGCATAGCGGAAAAATTCGATTTCTGAGCCGCCGTTTAGTAGCGCATAGCCCTTGAGAGGCTCAAGCGCGGGTAAGCCGCCCGAACTCGTGGCAGCTACGATGCCATCAAAGTCTGCGTTGCGTGCATTGGCTTGAATTGGATCGGGCACACCGAAGGCGCGTCGTGCGAGGTGTGTCGGAAACAGCGGTGGCGCAACAGGTCCGCCATAGCGCGCATTGTTGGCGCAGGGCTTATCAAAGATCGGATCTTCATACATGATCGCTTGCGCGTAACGACGCACGGCACCACGTTCAACGGAATCACACGCGATCTCAGTCGTGGATTTCATTCCGATATATTTTTTTAGTGAGTCGGAAAGGGCGGACATTTTTAATCTCCCAGGGTGGTAAAAGAATGACGTTTGCTGACTTTGGATTAATTCACTTTAACACCGGCGTCTTGCACAATTTTTTGCCAGCGTAATACTTCGCTTCGTACAAAGGCTTCAAACTCTGGAGTGGGCAGAGGGCGCTCAAGTACGTCTGACCCACTCTTGATCAACCGATCGCGTACGGCGGGGTTGGTCATGACTTTGATGATGGCGGCGTTCAAACGCTCTATCACTGGCTTAGGCGTGGCCGAAGGCGCACACACACCGTTAAAGCCACTGATGGCAAACCCTTTTACCGTTTCGCCGATCGTAGGCATCTCAGGCAGTTGGGTCGCGCGTTCAGCCATCACCACGCCAAGCGCTTTGACATGCCCTGATTTTACAAATGGTAAGACTGGTTCAAGCACTGCAAATGACATCGTGGCACGACCCGCGACGACATCCGCAATGGATGGCGAACTACCTTTGTAGGGGATGTGAAGCATCTCGGTGCCAGTGAGCTTCATGAAAAGTTCGCCGGCTAAATGACCGGGGCTACCTGTTCCGTATGAGGCAAACGTCAGCTTGCCAGGTTGGGCCTTAGCCAAAGCAATCAGTTCGCTCACACTATTCGCAGCAACAGCGGGGTTAACGACCAGTAATAAGCTCGCGCCTAAATGCATTGTGACGTGCGTGAACGCCTTGAGGGTATCGAAGTTCAGTTTGTACAGACTAGGGTTGATCGCATGCGCTGTGGTGCAAATCAGTAGCGTATAGCCATCAGCGGGCGAATTCGCGACAAACTCGGTGCCGATAATTGTATTGGCTCCTCCTTTGTTTTCAACCAATACGGTCTGCCCAAACTCTTCCGTTAATCCTTGAGCCATCACCCGAGCTACGGTATCTGCACCGCCACCCGGAACGTAGGGCACTACTAATTTAATCGGACGATTTGGGAAGTTTTGCGCCCAGCCTGTAGAGATCCCTGCGCTGAAAAACGTTGCGCATACGATCAGAAGTGCAACGAGGCGGGCGCAGGTTCGCATGCTTTAAGCCTTAGGCGTTAAGTAGCGTTGTGGGCTGACTGTAAATTTGCTGCGACAGTTCAGCGAGTCAAAGTAATACCAGTTGCCGTCATGAAATTGGCGAGTCCCTTTAGATGGGTCAATTTCCTTTGCGCCATGGGCGGTTTCACCCGTTTTAGATTCAGCCCCTTCAAGGTCAATCGCTTTACCGCAGACTAGACATTTCATAGCTCTTATCTCGAAAATAATATTGATGTTTGTAAACCAAGCTCTTAGGCTTGCACCGGAACCGGCTGCCCAAGCACGACATGACCGGGCATATCTAGCAGCGCATGAGCAATGCGCTCACGGTGCTCGTAGCTAGTGCCTAAGCGCATCGACCAAGCAGTCACCCGCCGCAGCCACAAGTGCAAATCGAACTCCATCATGAAACCAATACCGCCATGAATGGATTGCGAGTTGCGGCACACTGCAGGGCATTTGTCGTTGCAAAACGCTTTGGCTTGCGATACTTCAACTTGGGCAGGCATGCCGTTATCCATTTTCCAAAGTGCCTCGTACGCAAGTAGCTCTCCGCCATCGATCCAGATAATCATGTCGGCGCATGTATGTTGAATCGATTGAAAGGCACCGATTGGCTGACCAAAGGCTTCGCGAAATTTGGCATGATCGATCGCCATTTCTGCGTCCATGCGGGTGGCACCCAGCATTTGTGTACACAACAGCACGGTTGCGAGGTCAAGCAGCTCTTGCATAATCGGCCAACCTTCGTTGAGCTGACCGATTAGGTCTGATTTTGCGACACGAACTTTGTCAAAAATGACTTCGCATTGCTGATCTTTAGCCAGCGTTCGCAGCGGTACATGCGAGATTCCAGCAGCAACGGAGTCGATTAAGAATAATGAAAGACCGGCGTTAGCTGTTGACGCAGGACTCGTACGGCAAGCAACTAAAATTTTATTCGAGGCTGCAAAATAATCGACAAAAAGCTTCTTGCCTGTAATGACAAAGTGTTCACCGTCTGCCGTTGCTGTGGTCTTGACAGTTTCGGGTAAGAAGCGTGGATCCTCTTCAGAGAACGCCCAAGTCAAAATCGTTTTTCCTTGCGCAACACTAGGCAAGATGGCGTCACGTTGTGCTTGTGTGCCCGCTTTCGCAATGGTCAAAGAGGCGACCGAGGTGCTGTGCAGCGGTATCGGCGCCATCGCGCGACCAACTTCTTGCATCACCAAGCCAAGATAGGTTAGTGGGAGCGCTTGGCCACCGTACTCTTCAGGCAAACACATGCCCGTCCAGCCCATCTCGGTGCATTTTGCCCACAACGCGGGTGGATAGCCGACTGGATCCATCTCCATCTGACGCACCAAAGTTGTTGAGCATTCTCCCTCAAGAAACTCTCGGGCGCTCGAGGCGACTAGCTGCTCTTCTTCGTTTAAAAGTACATCCATCTCTGTTCCTATGTGTTCTTCAATGACGGTAGGGCTGAACCCGACCGTACGTACGTTTTCTTATTTGGCAGCGGCTTTGGCCCGACGCATCGACGGCAACTCAAGGCCACGCTTCGCAACCTGATCGCGCATGATTTGTACGCTGCCGTGGTTGATACCCGACTGAAAGGCCCCCATCGTGTTGTGCGCGAATACGCCTTTTTCAACCGCATGCGGCGAGCCATTGAGTAGCGTGCCATACGCGCCTAACATTTGAGTAATGGCTTCAGTGGTTCGTACACCATGCTCTGGCGACCACACCTTTTCGGCCGAGCCCTCATAGGTGAAGTTACCGCCGCGCTCAACAATTGACATGCTACGCATTGTCATGAGGCGACAGACTTGCGCCTCAGTCCACATCTCGGCGATTTTGTCGCGAATTGCTGGGTTGTTTTTTGGCGCATAGCCACCGAAGTCGTTTGATTTGACCCAGTTCACGATATCTTCGTCGCGGCGTACCGAGCGCAGGTAGCGAGCAGCGCCAACGCGGTCAAGGTTTAGCCCCATTGAGCCGACACGCCAGCCTTGATTTTCGCGACCAAGCAAACAAGACTCATGAATTCGAACATTTTCGAAAAACACTTCGTTTGTACGCGCATCACCGTAAGTGGTCCCGCGCGGCGCGCGTGGATTATTTTGAATCGTCCAAAGGGGGCGCACAGTCAAACCCGGCGTATCCATCGGGAATAGAAAAATTGAGATGCCGTCATGGCGCCCGGCATCAGGGTCGGTACGTGCCATCAAGTACATGTGTGTCGCGTGATGGGCCGAGGTCGTGTACATCTTTTGGCCGTTAATCACGAAGTGGTCGCCGTCGCGAATCGCGCGACAGCGCAGTGCGGCCAAATCTGCACCGGCATGCGGTTCGGTAAAGCCTAGTGCGAACGAATATTCCATCTTGATCAGCTTGGGCAGGTAGTGCTGCTTTTGCTGTTCGGTTCCTACGGCCATGATGGCGGGCGCACCGCTGCCAACCAAGCTAATGGGCAAGCCCGCACGTTGAAACTCTTCTTCGATAATATTTTGACTGACTCGATCGCCGTCTGCGCCGCCATACTCTTTGGGGTAGCTATACCCTAGCCAGCCGCGCTCATCGATTTTTTGATAAAGCGCAGTTACTAAGGGGCCGCGTTTGCCAGAAAGGCGTTCGCCTTTACCGGCTTCATGCGCCTCTTCGGTCGCATCAAGTTCTGCATACACCTCTGGCGTCATGTGAGTGCGAATAAAGTCGAGCACATCGTTACGCAACTGCGTCTGCTCTGGGGTATGACCGAAATCCATCTTTCTGTTCTCCAAATACATCACGCACTGCGGTGCGCGCGCTTAAGCTGATTGCACTCGAGTCTTGGCGTAGGGCCAGTGAGACTAGAGGCGGGGCGAATATATTGCGGTGGCCGAGTCAGGCTGTATTTGCTGCATGCGCACATTTTTGCGTGCATGAACTCTGTGGGACTCTAGCAGTCATCTGGCGTGAACCAAATTTGTGATCCCTTACGAATGCAAAGCAACTTTGTCTCAAACCACTTATTTTTTTAAAACTATTTGTGTTGGATTTATCCTAGCATAAAGGTCTAGCATCAGCACCTCATTTTTACCCGCAGTAAGAGTGGAAAAAGAGGGTATCAAGAGGCGCCATCGCGAGTAGACTATGGCCGAAAGGGGGGTAAGGCATGCCGCATCCAAGAAGACTAAGCATTCTCAAAATATGGACTTTTCTGCTGCTTGAATTATTTGTGGTTAGCGTGCTTGCGCAACCGGCCTACCCAAATCGTACGATCCGTTTGCTTACAGGCTATGCCACGGGTGGCACAACAACGGTGATCGCGCGCATGGTCGGTCAAAAACTGACCGAAGCCTGGGGTGAGCAGGTCGTGATCGACAATCGCCCAGGTGGTGGGACCATGATTGGTACAGATATCTTGGCGAAATCGCCACCCGATGGCTATAGCATCATGCTCTCTGGCAGCAGTCACGTTTTGGCGCCATTGTTGTTGAGGGCGCCCTACGATCCGCTGAAAGATTTTTCGCCCGTCGCGACCATTGCAACGACCGAGTTGGTCTTGGTGGTGCATCCCTCAGTGCCAGCCGCGACCTATCAAGAATTTATTGCCTACGCGCGCTCAAAGCCAGGGCAGTTGAACTACGCCACTCCAGCCGCAGGCGGAGAGCAGCATCTTGTCACCGAGCTGTTTAACCTGGCCGCGGGTATTCAGACGCAGCACATCGCGTACAAGGGCTCGAGTCAGGCACTTATGGCGTTGTTAGGGGGTGAAATCCAGATGTACTTTGCCACGCCCGTTACCGCCACGCCTTACATTCAAGCGGGCAAGGTTAAAGCGATCGCGATTACCGGAGAGCAACGCTTGGTAACCTTGCCCGCGGTACCAACGTTTGTTGAGTCTGGTTTGTCGGGGTTTTATGAGCAAAAGCGGATGCCGTACGGAATTTTGGCACCGGCTGGGACACCACAGCCAATCATTGATAAGCTAGCGCAAGTCATTTCAAATTTTGTTGCGCAGCCAGATTTTCAGGCCGTGTTGGTGCAACAAGGCTTGGTTCCACACATTACGACGCCAAAGCAGTATGCTGATCTACTCGCAGAAGGCTTGGCAAGTAATGCGGCAATATTGACTACGCTTAGAAAAGCTAATATCAAATTCGAAAATTAATTACGGAGATATCCAAACATGAAGATTTTATTTTTTAATGATTTCAAACTTGGCATTTTGAAGGGCGATCAGGTGGTTGATGTCTCTGCTGTCGTGGCAGATATCCCACATTTAGGCCCGCATGATTTGATCAATGGTTTGATCGAACGCTTTGATGCGTATCGCCCCAAGATCGAAGAGGCCGTTCGTAACGGCACGGGTGTGCCTGTGAGCTCGGTGCGTATTCGTCCACCACTGCCTAAGCCAGGCAATATTGATTGCATGGCCGTGAATTACATGGAAGACGGTACGCGCAGTGCACCAGCACCGATCAACGCTTTTCAAAAGGCACCGGGTGCGATTATCGGCCATGGTGACACGATGGTGTTGCCTGATGTGGCGGCCAGTGTGTTTGAAGGCGAAGCTGAGATTGCGCTGGTGATTGGCAAACGCGCAACAAATGTGGCCGCTAAAGATGCGATGAATTATGTCTTTGGGTATGTCAATTTTATTGACGGCTCGGCACGTGGATTAGGCCCAGAGGGCAACGTATTTTTTCAAATGAAATCACGCGATACCTTTGCACCCATTGGGCCTTACATCGTCACGGCTGACGAGATCCCCAATCCGCAAAAATTGCAGATTCGCCTTTGGAACAACGGCAAGTTGATGCAAGATTTCAACACCGACGACATGGCGCACAATATCCCTCGTTGTATTGAGTGGGTGAGTTCGATCCATACCCTCGAGCCGGGTGACATTGTGGCAACTGGCACCAATCACCGCGGTCTGAACGCCTTTATGGATGGCGATAAAATTGAGCTTGAGTGTGAAGGGTTGGGGCGTTTAGCGTTCAACATCCGCGACGACTTAAAGCGTACTTGGGGCCGTCAAACACGGCTCGAGCATGCTGAGGCAAAGTTGCCCGGTGTGCATACGCCACAGTTAAGCGGCAAGTACAAAAAGTAATTTTCAGCTGTCTGTGTCGGTTGATTGTTGCAGCCGCTCTTGGGTAAAAAAAATACGCCTCAACATGCGAGGCGTATTTTTTTAAATATTAATTAACGCTGTCTTAACCAACGCTGTCCGCTTGCTCAGACGCTCTCAGGCTGTTCATGCATAAGAGCTCAGGCTGTGAATGAGCTGCGTAGGTTTAAGCCAGCGACTTCTCGGCGACTGCATTGCGGGCCGCGATTCGTCCGAAGGCGAAGCATTCACCGATATTGCCAGTGCCTTGATACAGGTAGCTGTACATCGAGCCTAACTCACCCGCGCTGTAAAGGCGTGGGATCGGCGTGCCGTCGGGTCGTACGATTTGCGCATGTTTATTACGACGCGGCCCACCTTGCGTATTGAGCATTGAGGGTGAAAGCTCGACGGCGTAAAAGGGGCCTGCACCGAATGGTGCGAGCATCTTTTCGCGACCAAAGTCGCTATCCGATCCTGCGGCACATTGTGCGTTCCAGCGCGCTACGGTTTGATCCAAGCTGCCAGCAGGGAGTTTCAGTAAAGTCGCAAGTGCCGCAAGTGTGGGGGCCGTTTTAATCCATCCCTTGGCGAGCTCAGCCCGATTATCTTTGCTCCAGGTGTAGCCGCTCATAATTTGAGTCCAGCCGTGTGTCGGCTTGCCGTCATAAATCGGGCCCCCATCAAGCATGGTTTGATCAAAAATCATATGCATCGGGCAGGGTGTACGCAAAGCTTGCCACTTACCATTCTGCTCGACTTTGCCATGCCGGGTTTTATATTTCTCGTCGGTAAAACGTTTGCCATCGGGGCCGACCACGACCATGCCGCCAACTGGCTCATGTGAAAAATGTAGCGCCATCATCGAGAAGGTCGTTGGATATTCAGGGACCTTTAGCGCCATCGATGGGCCGGCAAAGTTATTCATGTGCCATAAATCTGCGCCAACTTCCATCGCCATGCGGATTCCATCGCCTTCGTTAAAAGGGCTGCCCGAGGTGTAGCAGTAAGGCATGCCACTGAGATAGTTGCGAATCATCTCTTGATTGTTCTCAAAGCCACCGCAAGTTAGCACCACTGCCTTTTTGGCTTTAATGTTGATTGGTTTGCCATTTTGCAAAGCAACCACCCCAATAATTTCTTGTGTTAACGGGTCTTGTATCAAGCGTTGACCTGGGCAGTCAGCGCGTACTTCAATGGGGCGCGCGCGTACCGCCTGTTCAAGCATCTCCCAGGTTTTTGAATAGCCCAAAATATCGCCATGATGATACTTGTGCACGCATTCAGCGCCAGGCAAATCCGGAAACTCAATGCCCGCCGGTTGAAACTGATGCTCTTGGGGGTCGCCACCAATAGAGCTTAACCATTCATTATTTTTACCCATCTCATCTGCCCAGACCTCAACCATATCCTGAGGTACCTTGTAGGGGCCAGCCAATGCATTGAAGTAGGTGATCGCAGCCTCGGTCGATGAGGTATTGAGATAGCCTTGTGCTGCGACGCGTGTATTACCGCCTTCTTGCCCCGCGGGGGCTTTATCCAGCAAGATCACTGAGGCGCCCGCCTCAACTGCGGTGATGGCGGTGGCAGCGCCTGCGCCGCCAAAGCCTACGACAACGACGTCTGCGACTGCATCCCAGTGTGTGGGTATATTTCTTTGACTCATTTCTTTATCCAGTGATTCGATTGCTATGTTGTTCGATAACCAATGTATTTGCTTACTTCAATAAACCTGCGTCTTTAAAATACTGTGTGTACCATTGAATTTCAGCTGGAAATTTACTGGCGACCGTGGCGCCGTCTTCATAGGCGTACGGCAAGTTGTATTTCTCGAGTAGCTGCTTGAATTCGGTTGTTTCAGCGACTTGTTTCAAAGCAGCTTCTAAGGTGGCCGCGATGTCATTTGGCAAACCGGCTGGTGCCACCACAATCATGCCGCTAGGCGGATTAGTCGGCGGGCAACCGATATCTTTCATTACGGGGATGTCGGGTCGCTTAGGATCGCGCTCGTCGACGTGAAAAGTCACGAGTTCTCTAAACTGTCCTTGTTCAACCAAGGGCATATGCGACCCAGAGCCTGCAACAAAATCGACGTGTTTACCCATCAGGGCGGTGTTTGCTGTTGAACCACCTTTAGTTGGCATATGTTTGAAGACGAGCCCTTTACAGCGCGCAAATGATTCGACACCGATCTGTTGTTGGGTATGCGGGCCACTGGACGAGTAGGTCATGCCGGGGTTTTTTTTTGCGTATTCAACAAAGTCATCGACAGTTTTGTATGGTGAATCTGCATTGACCACGAGCCCGCCAATGTAATAGGTGTATTGCATGAGCGGCCGAAAGCTCTGAGCGTTGTAAGCAAGCTTGACCAGAAGCGGTCGCATCGTGATTGAGCCGACAGATGACACGAGCAGGGTATACCCGTCTGGTTTTTTACTGGCGAGTAAGCCGTTCGCAACGGTTGCACCTCCGCCGCCTTTATTTTCAATAGCGACTGGCACGCCGAGTATTTTCTCAATGCCTTGCGCTAAGGCGCGAGCCGTGATGTCGGTGGTGCCGCCCGCAGCAAAGGCTACGTACATTGTGATGGGTTTATCGGGGTATTTCGCTATCGCCAGGCCGCTGGCGATCATGCTTGCCGCCGTAAATAGGCTCATTCCTGCGAGGCGAAAACGTTGTCTGAGTTTCATAGAATTCCTTTCATACAATAATGGCTAGGCGTTTTCGTCGGCCGAGGCGACTAACGCACTGCGCTTTTTGCGGATGGCGGGCAGCACTGCGCTAATCAGCAATAATGCCGAAATAAACAGAAAACCCGCTGCAATCGGGCGACTGACAAAAATCCCCATGCTGCCACTCGAAATAATTAAGGACTGGCGTAATGAGTCTTCAAGGATCGGACTCAAGACATAAGCCAAGATTAAAGGTGCGGGTTCATAATCAAACTTGCGCATCAGGTAGCCCACAACGCCGAAGAACAGCATCATGTAGAGATCCATTTCGCTGCCGTTGATGACGTAGGCACCGATCAGCGCAATAAATAGGATCAGCGGAAACAACACTGCGTAGCGCACACGTAGTAAGCGTACCCAAAGGCCGATCAGCGGCAGGTTTAACACCAACAGCATGGCGTTGCCTAAGTACATGCTGGTCACGGTGCCCCAAAAGAGCTCTGGATTTTTTTCAATCATCAGAGGGCCTGGCGTAATCCCATGAATCATCAATGCACCGAGCAAAATCCCCATGACTGCGTTGGCGGGGATGCCGAGCGTGAGCAGAGGGATGAAGGCGGCTTGCGCTGCAGCATTGTTCGCTGCCTCAGGGCCTGCTACGCCAGCAATTGCGCCATGCCCAAATTTTTCAGGTGTTTTTGAAATTCGTTTTTCTGTTCCGTACGAAATAAAGGACGCAAGCACCGCACCGCCGCCGGGCAAGATCCCTAATAAGAATCCTGACAGTGAGCCGCGCATGATTGGGGCGAAAGACTCTTTCCAGTCTTCGCGACTAGGCAGCAAGTTTTTGACCTGACTGACCACTACGCCTTGCTTGATGGTTCGCTCTACGTTTAGCAAAATTTCAGATACGCCGAACAATCCCATTGAGAGTGGTGCGATACCGATTCCGTCTAGCAAGTCAGACACGCCGAAGGTGAATCTAGGTAGCCCGGTCATGGTGTCTAAGCCCACGACTCCGGCCAGCACACCGACACCCGCCATCATGAGCGACTTGGCCATCGATTTTTGTGCCAGGTAGGTCAAAATCACTAGGCCCATGATCATGAGCGCAAAGTATTCGGGCGGCCCAAACTTTAAGGCGATTGAAGCGAGTGGAGGTGCAAGCAGCATCAAGCCAATAATGCCGATTGTGCCCGCGATAAACGAGCCGAAGGCTGCGATGCCTAGGGCAGGGCCAGCACGCCCTTGAAGCGCCATTTGATGGCCGTCTAGCATGGTGACCACGGACGCGGCCTCTCCGGGGATTCCCACCAGAATCGACGTGGTCGACCCCCCATACTGAGCGCCGTAATAAATACCTGACAGCATAATGATTGCCGTCACAGGCGAAATACCAAAAGTAATCGGTAACAAAATTGACATGGCGCCAACGGGACCAATCCCAGGCAAAACGCCTATCAGGGTTCCGATCATGACGCCTATAAAGCAAAAGAAAATATTGTGTGGTTGGAATGCCACCGCGAAACCGGTGATGAGGTTGTCAGCTAAGTCCATAGGGAGTCGCGCGCCTCAGAAGCCAAAAATTCCCGCTGGTAGCGAGATTTTTAAAATAGTTTTGAATAAGACGTAGGTGCAGCCGATTGCGATGACTGGAATCAGAATTGAGGTTTTCCAACTCAAGCCCTCAAGCCAGCGCATGATAATCAGCAGCAAAATAAAACTACACAAGAAAAAGCCTAGCGTCTCGAAAGCCAAAATAAACAAAATGATGAGCAGCGAGATGGCGACCGCGCGCCACCAGTTACAGCCAGCCCAAAGATCAGCAACGCGAGTCTGAGCAGCCGGATCGCCTTTGAATGATTGGATAAATATCAAGAGCGCCATGAGCGCAACAAAGCTACCCGCCACGCAGGTCAAAAATCCCGAGCCAGGAGCCCCCATTGTGCCTACGCCAAGATCCAGGGCTCCATAGACGGCGGCTGCGCCAAAGAGAAGCCAAAACAGACTGCCGACGCGCTCTGCGTTCAAGATGTCTCCTTCATTATTTTTGTATTTGAACTGAGCATGGCTGCAAATTAACTGTGCAGTGCACCATTTTTGGCGACTCGTTGATGTTCGCCTTGCTCATGCTCATATTCGTAGCAATCCTAGGTCTTAGTCCCCGTGTTGTCAACCGTACAACTGACCTTCTTGATTGTGAGCACGATCTCGCAATGTGGCCGTTGTTATCTCTCGCTATGTGGTAAGAGCGTTGACATAAGATTCGCCATAGGTTTAAGCTGATTCTCAATATTAATTATTCAAGAGACAACAGGAGTCCACCATGTCAGATCTGCCAAAACGCGTACGTATTCTCGAAGAAGGTCCTCGTGAGGGGATGCAAATTGAAAAGGGTCCCATCCCGACACAGCGCAAAATCGATTTGATCGATAGCTTGTCAGAAACTGGTCTTGAGCAAATTCAGGTGACTTCGTTTGTGAGTCCGCAGGCCGTGCCACAGATGGCCGATGCGCCAGAAATTGTTGCAGGTTTTAAGCGTAAGCCTGGCGTGCGTTACACCGGCTTATGGTTAAACGATAAGGGGCTTGAGCGTGCGATCGCTACTCAAAAGCTTGATATTCGTGGTTCGCTGTCGCTGACCGCCTCTGAGAAATTCTTGCTACGCAATCAAAAACGCACTTTGGCTCAAAATATTGAAGCCGTGCATTCGATGATTGGTATGTTTAAGCACTACAACGTCGAGGTCAATCGCGCCAGCATCATGGCAGCCTTTGGCTGTAACTTTGAAGGCGACATTTCGACTGAGCGCGTGCTTGATCTGATCAAAACGTTTCATGACATTGCTGAGCAGCACAACATTAAGATCGGAACCTTGTCGTTAGCCGACACCATGGCTTGGGCCACACCTGGTTCGATTCGCAGAGTGGTAGGTGCGGTACGTAACAAGTATCCTGATCTCGCGCTGTCTTTGCACCTGCACGATACGCGCGGCATGGGTATTGCCAATGCCTACGCTGGTATGCAGATGGGTGTAGAAATTTTTGACGCAGCCGTTGCAGGCTTGGGTGGCTGTCCTTTTGCTTCGCATTCAGGTGCCTCGGGTAACGTCTGTACTGAAGATCTGGTATTCATGTGCCACGAGATGGGTATCGAAACTGGCATCGATCTTGAAAAATTGATTGAGTCGGCGCTCTTGGCTGAGCAAGTTGTTGGCCATCCCTTGCCAGGTTCAGTGAAGATGGGCGGTTCGTTGAACAAACTGCGCCAGAAAGTCAAAGAATCGATGCAAGCTAAAGCCTAAGCAAGGACGCCATCATGACCGATATCACCCGTGAACTTGGTGCGTTTGTTTCAGGTTTAACCTACGACAAAATCCCAAAGGCAGCAGTCGAAGTCATTCACATGGGCTTTGCAGATTGTGTGGGCGTGATGCTCGCCGGTCGTGATGAGCCTCCTACTAAAATCTTAAAAGAGGTGCTTGCGCCGCCCGCGGGCACCTCGACATTGATGTTCGGTGCGCAGACTGCGAGCGCACCTGATGCAGCTTGGATCAATGGTGTCGCCGCGCACGCGTTGGACTTTGATGACGTGGCGATCAAGGGGCACCCGAGTACGATTTTGGTGCCCGCAATTATTGCTGAGGCGCAAGCCTTGGGGTCAACCGGGCGTGAGATGGTGACCGCCTACGCGGCAGGCTACGAAGTCTGGGCTGAGTTGGCGCGTCGTGATCCTGATCACTACCACACCAAAGGTTGGCATCCAACCGGCATCTTGGGCGCGATCGCCTCGGCCGCAGCCTGTGCCTCCTTAAATAAATTGAATCCAGAGCAGTGCACGATGGCCGTCGCCTTGGGGGCGTCTCAAAGCGCTGGCATTATGGCTAACTTCGGCACGATGACTAAGCCGTTTCATGCAGGGCGTTCGGCACAGTCAGGGGTCTTGGCTGCGCGGCTTGCGAAGGCAGGCTTCACCTCATCGTTAGACGCGCTCGAACACCCCCAGGGTTTCTTGTCGGCCGTCTCGCCGAATAACCGTTTTGACGCCACCTCGCCAGTTGAGGCGGGCAAGATCTGGAAGCTTGCAGTGACTAAACTCTCGGTCAAAAAATATCCGCTTTGCTTCTGCACTCACCGTGCGTTAGACGGCATGCTTGATTTGGTTGCTGAAACACCGGTGACGGCAGATCAGATCGAAAGCATTACGGCGCTGACCAGTCGTCGTAACACCAAAGTCTTGCGTAACCATCAACCTCAAACAGGTCTCGAAGCAAAATTCAGTATGCAATTTGCAATGGCCTCGTGCGTGGTGGCTGGGCGTGCTGGCCTGACTGAGCTCGTGGATGATTTTGTGATTCGCAAAGACGTGCAAGATTTGATGAAAAAAATCAGTGTTCAGGCTGATGATGCCGAGCATCCGACGATGCCCGGCTATTCGCCCTTTGACCAAGTGACGGTCAAATTAAAAAATGGTCAGACCTTGCAAAGTAAAGAAGTTGTGACAGTGCGTGGCGGACCAGATTTTCCGCTGAATCGCGAGCAACTCTGGGCTAAGTTTGATGACTGTGCAGCCGTGGGGCATTTTGAAGGCTCAGCCTTGAAATTGTTTGACGCGTTTATGTCGCTTGACCAGGTCGCGCATGTCAGTGATATTCCCGGCTTGAGTTCGGGCAAAAAGAAGTGAGCTGCTGTCATACGCCACACATCACTCGAGAGGCTTGAGTGTGGTGTGCGTTGAGATGACGAATCCGTTGCGCCTTGCACGGTGTCGTTGGCGCGGCAAGTGAATAAAAAAAGGATCGCCGAGGCGATCCATTTTTTTGTCTGCTTTGACTAATTAGCCAATCAGCTTTCTAAACATCTCAATGGTGCGCTCGCGTGCCAACTTGGCTGATGCTGCGTCATACGAACCGCGTTGATCGCAGTTAAAACCGTGACCTGCTGGGTAGAAGTAGCTGGTTTCCTTTGGATACGCTGCCGCAACGACTTTAGCTTGCTCAAGCGTAATCGAATGATCGGTTTCGCCAAACTGAAACATGACCGGGCACTTTGGTGTTTCTTTCAGAAAGTTAGGAATGGCGCCACCGTAGTAAGGTACAGAGCAGGCTAAGCCATCGACGCGACCAGCTGCCAGCCAGGCAATTACGCCACCCCAGCAGTAACCAACAATACCGACTTTGCCAGCGCCTTTGCCGTGCTCGATCGCAGCTTTAACGTCAAGCAGCGTGTCGTCAAAGCTAATTTTTTTCATGAGCTCGACACCAGCACCAATTTCAGGTTGTGTATAGCCTGATTCGTATTTGGTTTGTGCACGATCAAAAAAAGCGGGAGCAATGGTGAGATAGCCATCAGCCGCGAAACCATCGGCCACTGAACGAATATGGCTATTTACGCCAAAAATTTCAGGTGCAACGATGACTAAGCCGCGTGGCTTGCCAGCTGGCTCTGCCACATAGGCGTCAAATTGGTGGCCATCTGAGGCTTTAAGTTGAATGCTTTTACCCATACTGATCTCCTTGAATACGTCTTGCTTGAATGATTGATTAAACAGAACCTTGCGTGTCGCGAAAGGGGGCACTGACGTCTGTGACGCTTTTTGCTGCGCTAATTATATGCACAGACGCGGTAAGTTCGACAAGACATTGTAAATGCCTGTTGAGGCTATTTTAGATCGCCCGTTTTAGTGAAGTAATCTTTATACCAGGCCGTTTCGAGTGCCAAGTCGCGGTTGAGTGTTTTGCTGTCTTTAAGCTCAAAAGGTAAGTAGTTTTGTTTGAGCATTGCTCTGAACTCAGCCGATTGGGCGATTGTCATAAAAGTGTCTTCAAGCTTTTTGATAATCGCTGGCGGTGTTCCGGCCCGAACGGTGACGAGCATGCCGCTATTAGGGGGGTTATCCCAGTCGCAGCCAATCTCTTTGAGTGTTCGAACTTCAGGGAAGTTTTCGTCGCGCATGCTTTGAAATAGCACCAGTTGTCGAAACACTCCGTCAACAACTAAGGGGTTGTGTGATCCTGAGCCCGACGTGAAGTTCACATGTTTTCCCATCAACATGGTGTTGGCTTCTGTGCCGCCCTTGGTTGGTACATGTTTAAAATCCAAGCCTTTGCACCGCTTTAGGGCCTCAACGCCCATCTGTTGTGAGGTTGTGGCTACACCACCACCACCCGCTGTCGCGAACGACATACCTGGATTCTTTTTTGCTGCCTCAATGAAATCTTCGATGGTCTTCCAAGGGCTATCTGCAGGTATAACAACAGAACCGTTATGAAAGTAACTATATTGCATGACGCCTACAATATCTGACGTCTTATAACTTACCTTCATGAGGGCCGGGCGAGTTGTGATCGCGGAAGTTGAGCCAATCAGTACCGTGTAGCCATCTGGCTTTTTTGACACCAGCATGCCTGCGGCAACTGTTCCGCCGCCGCCACCTTTGTTATCGATTGTGATGGGTACGCCCAAAATGGGCTCGGCAGCACGGGCAAGGGCGCGAGCGGTAATGTCGGTCGTTGCTCCGGCAGCGTAGGACACATAAAACGTGATTGGTTTGTTCGGATAATTTTGTGCCTGTGCCGTAAATGGCAAGGCAAGGCAAACAGCGCCAGTCAGCGTGCCAACAAACCCTGACCAAGCGACAAAAGAACCCGGCTTCAAAAAAATTGTCCTTCGTTTAGCCTGTGCGATCAATTCTTTGAAATACATGATGTAGACCCCATTTTCATACAACACCGCTAGACGTTCTGTTATTGACTTAGCACCGACCCTTGCTGGATTCGAGGTTGCAAGGCGCTTTACTCTTGAGTCAGCTTAGCCGCCTCAACGGTTTGCTTCCAATTCGCAATCTCTGAACGCACAAAGGCGTTGAACTCTGCCGGAGAATTACCGCCCGCGACACCACCCATTTCTTTGAAGCGGCTCTGGATGTCAGCGGTGTTTAAGACTTTGGCTGTCGCAAGTTGCAAACGCTCAACGATCGCCTGAGGCGTTGCCGCCGGGGCAAAAAGACCGAACCAAGCTGTTACCAGCATATTTGGCACGCCCGCCTCAGCCATGGTCGGGACGTTGGGCAGTTCGGGCGCGCGTACATCGCTCGTCACTGCGAGCGCACGTAGCTTGCCGCCCTTAATCTGCGCCATCACGCTCGGTGCTGTCGCGATCATAAAAGTGAACTGGTTGCCTAGTAAGGCGCCCGTCGCAGGGCCTGCGCCCTTGTACGGGATGTGCGGCACCTGAATCCCTGCGCGCTGCATAAACATCTCACCGGATAGATGAGGCGATTGTCCGGCCCCCGCCGAGCCAAAGGAATAGAGACTAGGATCCTTTTTGATCGCGCTGATCAGCTCTTGCACCGTCGTAAAGGGAGTGCTGCTGTTCACGACCAAGATATTGGGATTTGAGATAACAAGCGTGATTGCGCTGAAGTCCTCAGGCGTGTAAGGGAGCTTTTTATACAAGCTGTAATTGATTGAATGCGAGCCGATATTTGCCATCATGATCGTATAGCCATCGGGCGCGGCGCGCGCCACATACTGCGAGCCCAAAATGCCGCCCGCACCGGCCTTGTTTTCAACGACAACGGTTGTGCCGAGTTCAGCGCCAAGTTTTTCGCTAATAATGCGCGCTGCTTGATCACCTGTACCGCCTGGCGCGGCGCCCACGATAATTGTGATGGGCTTGTCGGGCCAAGCGGCCGCACAAGGCAGGGCAAGCGCAAGCGCCAGATTGAACGCCGCGAATGCGCGGGGGGAAAACATTTTATGAAAGGTTCGCAACTTGAGTGCCGGTATCACAGCAGTCTCCTAATACTGAATTTATTTTGTTTGTTGTCGCTTAAGGTTAGCAGGAAATCATCTTCCAATCGTATTTCTTGCTAGACGCAACGGGGCATGATGTCCATAATAAGAGCAAAACACAAAGCGCATGCTGCATTGCGCCATAAGAATCTAACTTAAGGAGAACAGTCGTGGCAACAAAGATAGCAAAGGAAAAAAATTCTGGCTTTACAAAAGTAGGTGACGTCTCGCGTAGAGCCATTATTGGCGATCAGTATGTGGATGGCATGCTAAAAGAAAAAAATCCGTTCGATCACGAGTGGCAAGAATATTTAAACAATCAACTTTGGGGCCGCACCTGGGCGCGCGGCATTTTGAGTCATCAGCAACTTAGCCTGGTGAACTTGTCGATGCTGGCAGGCTTGGGTCGAATGGAAGAGTTCGAATTGCATTTTCGAATTGCACTGACTCGTACGAAGGTGCCGCTCATTCAATTGCGCGAAATTTTGTTACACATCGGGATGTACTGCGGAGTTCCGATTGGTCGTGATGCCTTTGCGATTGCGCGACGAGTGTTAAAAGAAGAGCGCGTAGATGTCTCTCAGTTAGACGATATTTCCGTTGAAAAATCACCAAGTAAAAAGAAAAAATAAATTTTGTTTTGGGTGGATGTCAGACATGACTAATCTCGTACAGCAAATTAGATCTTCCATGATTTTTGGAAAGATCGGGCAACTGATTATGTGTTGCCTGGTGACAGGATCTTGCACGGTTTATGCACAGGTATTTCCTGTTAAGCCAATTACGTTGGTTGTTCCGTACCAGGCGGGTGGAAGCTCGGACGCGATCGCGCGCTCGATGGCGCGCTTAGTTGGTAAAGATCTGGGCCAACAGGTGATTGTCGAGAATAAGGCGGGTGCCGAAGGGATGATCGGCTCGCTTGATGTGATGAAGTCAGCGCCTGATGGTTATCGAATTCTATTTGGTGGTGCTGGTTCAATGATTGTTGTTCCTGCACTCAGGCGTGCGCCACCCTTTGACCCAGGCACCCAATTTACACCTCTTGCAGGTACGATTGATTTTTCGTTTTTTTTATATGTTCATCCCGAGTTACCAGTCAAAAATTTGCAAGAATTTGTCAACTATGCGCGCGCGAACCCAGGGCAAGTTAATTATGCAACCGGTAATAATCAAGGCTTGCTCACTTTTGCCTATTTGAAAAAAAGTTTAAACCTTGATGTTGTGCAGGTCGCCTATAAAGGCGAAACGGCCGCCACGGCTGACTTGTTGTCGGGGCGTGTGCAGGCAATGTTTGCAACAACAGCCCCTTTGATGCAAGCCAAAGAAGGGCGACTTAAGGTACTGGTGACGACGTTGCCCCAACGTACGCCCTTGTTGCCTGAAGTTGCAACGATGAAAGAAAGCGGCTTCTCGGAGTTTCCGTTTTCACCGGCAGGCGGTTGGCTTGGTATTTTCGGACCTGCAGACATGAATCCAGAAGCGGTTAAGGTGTTGCACCAGTCTTTTGGTAAAGCCCTAGTCACTGCAGAAGTGCAACAACAGCTTGCGCAAGCGGGGTTGTCTTATAACCCGATGGGTCTTGAACAGATGGGAGCCTTTGTAAAAACTCAGCGAGATCAGTTTCGGTTTTTGATTCGCGATCTTGGTATCCCGTTGATTGATTAGAATCATTGAAAACAATCCTTTTAAAAAGAGTCGGTCTTTCATGTCGCAAATTGCTGAACAGCTGTATCCACTTTTGCTATCTCCAATCAAGGTGGGCGCACACACGTTACCTAATCGCGTCATCATGGGGTCGCTGCATACGCGACTGGAAAATGAGCCTGATGGTGTTCACCGTTTAGCTGAGTTTTATGCGGCGCGAGCTCGGGGTGGCGTGGGTTTGGTCGTCACTGGCGGCGTGTCGCCTAATTTTGACGGACGTGTCGAGCAGGGGGCCTGGGTCCTCGACTCTGCACAGGCGCTCGAGCAACACATTCCCATCGTACAGGCTGTTCATGCAGCTGGTGGCAAGATTGCTTTACAGATTCTTCACACTGGCATTTATGCTAAGCACGATGAGATCATCGGGCCTAGCGCGCTTCGTTCGGTCATTAACCCGCGCCAGCCACGCGCGTTTACTGTCGAGCAGATTGAACAGACCATTGAAGATTTTGTGAACTGTGCGGTACTCGCGCAACAGGCAGGCTATGACGGCATCGAGGTGATGGGCTCTGAGGGTTACCTGATGACGCAGTTCACCGCTTCGCGTACCAATAAGCGTGACGATGAATGGGGTGGTTCGCTTGAAAACCGCATTCGTTTTCCTGTCGAGGTTGTGCGTCGAACGCGAGAACGTGTGGGCCCTGGGCTATTGATTATGTATCGCATTTCGGCGATAGATTTGGTTGAGGGAGGCTTAACAGGCGACGAAATTGATCGACTTGCCCAAGCGCTCGAGCAAGCTGGCGCAGACGTCCTCAACACCGGAATTGGTTGGCATGAGTCAGTTGTACCAACGATCGCAACGAGTGTTCCACGAGCCGCCTTTGCCTTCGCTGCGGCACGACTTAAAAAGGCGGTATCGATCCCGGTCGTGGCCTCAAATCGCATCAACATGCCCTCGGTTGCCGAAGATATTTTGCAGCAAGGGCAGGCAGATTTGGTTTCGCTTGCGCGAGCTTTTCTGGCCGATCCAGATTTTGTCGTGAAAGCAGCCACGGGGCGTACTGATGAAATCAATACCTGTATTGGTTGTAATCAGGCCTGTTTAGACCATATTTTTACCGACAGGATTGCGTCTTGTTTGGTGAATCCGCAAGCCTGTCACGAAACCGAGTTCACTGCACCGATACCGCAAAATAAACTGAAGGTTGCAGTGATTGGTGCCGGGCCTGCTGGGCTTGCATGCGCGATTACTGCAGCTGAACGTGGTCATCAGGTTCAGCTATTTGAAGCGAGTGGCGAAGTTGGAGGGCAATTAAATTTAGCTCGACGTATTCCGGGTAAAGAGCAAGAATTTGCAGAGCTCGTGCGCTACTTCAATAAGCGCTTGATCGCCACGGGTGTCACTGTCCGTCTTCGGACGCGTGTCGACGCGGCGGATCTTGTCTCTGAGGGGTTTGAGCGCATCGTGATCGCGACGGGGATCAAACCTAGAACGCCGACTATTGCGGGGATCGAACATGCTAAGGTGGTGAGTTACACCGATGTGATTCTTGGCCGAGTGCAAGTAGGAGAGCGTGTGGCGATTATCGGCACCGGGGGCATTGGTCATGATGTCGCAGAGTTGTTGACCTCAGCGCACGCAGGGATACAGTCGGCACAAGATTTTTTGAAGATCTGGGGGGTTGATCCAGCAATTGGCTCGGCTGGGGGGCTGCAGGCTGCTGTCCCCGAAGACTCTCAACGCAAAGTCGTGATGTTGCAGAGAGGTACAAAAAAGCCCGGGGCGCGTTTGGGTAAAAGCACGGGCTGGATTCATCGTACCAAGCTCACCAAGCGTGGTGTCACCGCTGTCTCAGGCTGCAGCTATGAAAAAATTGATGATCAAGGTTTGCACTACAGTGTGAACGGTGAGCCGCATGTGCTAAACGTCGACACGATTGTCTTGTGTGCCGGTCAAGATTCTGAGCAAGAGTTAGTAGCTGGATTGACCGGAAAAGTCTCGCATTTAAATTTGATAGGAGGCGCGCGCGTGGCAACAGAATTAGATGCGATGCGTGCAATTGATGAGGGTACGCGGCTGGCTTATACGTGGTAAGGCTTGAACGCTAGCAATAAAAAACGCCCCGATAAAAAGGGGCGTTTCTTATTGTTCAGACTGCTTGAGGCATGGATGTCAGACACCCACGAGGCTTAGAAGTTCGGGCACATTCACTGAAGTGTTTGTGCCCGATTGCTTAGTTTTCGTAGGCAGACTCGCCGTGCGAAGTGATATCCAAGCCTTCACGCTCTTGGTCTTCAGGAACACGCAAACCGAATACGAGGTCTGCAATCTTGAAGGCAATGTAAGACACGACACCCGACCAGACCAGCGTGACTAAGACGCTTTGGCCTTGAATCAAGAACTGATCCACGATTGAGTATTCTGCTGCAGCGGCGTTCGTCACATAGTCATAGATGCCGGTGCCGCCCAGTTTAGGTGCTGC
>CAIZGG010000449.1 GCA_903932425.1 uncultured beta proteobacterium
GGGCCTAAATTTAAATGGTCGTAACGAGGCATCCCTTCGTCTTTATCACCCTGGCGTCCCATCACATCTTTTCGGTCTGAAAAGGTACTGAGTTCGCCCACACACATTCTCAAAAAACCGTACACCGTCCAAGGGTGAATCTGCTCAGTCTCTGCCAGATGAACTGCAAGCGGCACCAAGCGGTTCAGTGCTTGCACGGCTTGCAGTAAGATCAAGTAGTCAGGGTCTAACTCTTGGCGCTGCATATCGCGCGGCACTTTGTACTCAGTGATCTGACGCAAGCGTCCAGCCATGTCGTCGCGGATGTCGTTAAGCACGTCGCGCAGTAGCCGCGACCCCGACAGCGCGTAGCTTGGCGGCACCGACTGAGGTACGACGCGTATCGTATCGATATCCCTGACTAACTGCGCAATCGGGATCAGGTCGTAATCACCCAGCGTGTCGAGTTCAGGGCCAAAAAAAATCTTCGGCGCAAAAAGCACAGTTGGCATGTTCGCCGACGGTCCCGAGCCATAGAGGTCGGGCATTTGATGAGCATCCCCTAGGCTGACCATACGCGAGGCGACTGTTGCAGTGTCGTTCAACGAGTCAACCACCGTGACGTTTGGTGCAACCATCGATAATTTTTTCAAACCAAGATAGACGTCAAGTGGAGTATCGGTCGAAGTCCAGAGTTCATCAAACGAACGGGCGCTCATCACAGCGTTGCCAGGAAACTCTAAGTACGTATGATCTTGAAAGATCACTCGTGCCGAGCGCACCTCAACCGAGCGCGCGTTGAGCGACTCAGGTGCCAACTCAAGGTCACCGATTCCCCAAAAGTGAGGGCTTGCTGCCTCGTACAGTGGCTTTCGGTAGAACTGCTGAGTCTGCTCAAGGCGCTGAAAGTGCTGGGGCTGCAAAAACATGCCCTGATGCCAGTAGGTTCCCGTTCTGAAATCCATCAACCCTCACCTCATTAATCGATTAACTTAAGCGCAGCATCAGCGCTTCCTTTCGCCTGCGTCACCTGGCCATCCAAATTGATTTCCGGCTTCACCGCGCCAAGCGGGACGGTTTCCTTAATCACTTTCTTCTCAAAATCGTAAGTCAGAACCTCTGCGTTTACGATTCGATCATTACCCAAAAAGAGTCTTACAGCGAGTATCGCTGGCTCAGCCTTGTAAGTTGTGGTCAAAATGCCTGATGTTTCAATATTGAGCGGAATTCTGAAGAGACGGGCGGCTTGAACCGGCTTGAGCTGGTAGTACCCGGCCACGAAACCAACAAATTTAGCGCCTTGCACTCGGTCAATCTTTAGAGTGGTTTTCTTCCCAGGGCTCACCACATAGCGGTTCAGTTGCACAACTTCGGGGGAGGTCTTGCCGCCCACTAGCACCTTCATCACGGCATCGGGCTTAGCAAGAAGGTCAACAAACGCTTTTTGATCGGACGTCTGGAACACACCTAGCACGACGGTATGTGATTGATTAGAATAAAAGTTAAGGTCAAGATCGGCGACTAAGTCCACAAGAATCGCATCAGTCTCGTAAGGCCACTCGACCTCAGCCTTTGCCTCTTTGGGAGTATTACCGCCCAGAGCAGAATTTAGCCACGAACAGCCCGACAGCGCCGCGAGGCAATAGCCAATGAGTGCAAACCGAATAACTCGACTCAGCATTGAATTCCAATCATAATTCTAAAATCTTACCTGAGATATCAGTTATAACATCATGAAAAAAATAATATAAATGGAGATAAGCGTGAGTCCAAACTTTCGACTAGATGTTTTGAATTTCAGGCGGCGAACGGCCCAGTTAGTGTGGTCAATATGCATATATGCTGCATCGCAACAAGTCGCGTGGGGTACGGGCGATGGCGTCGACTCATCCGCCTTGACCGTACCTGTCATATCAGTCACCAGTGAAGTCTTAAAAAGTTTCAACAACCCAGACGTCTGCCGACAAACCATCCTGACTGCGCAACAAATTGCCCAACGCGAAGAAGACGAAAAAACCTGGTGGGAAAAAAACTGGATCGCCAGCTTGGCCGGGGGTGCTGGCCTGATTGGAGGTGTGCCGCTCAGCGCCCATGTGGCCTCGATTGCTTCTGGAGCCTTGGTGATACCAACCATCCTGCTGACCGGAGGCGCTGCCTTTTTCGTGACACAGATGCTTGTGCCGGCAAACCCGATGCTCTCGCCACCCAAACCAGGTAGCTACATTGCCTCGCAGAAATTCTACGTCGAATCGGCCTGTGAGCCCGCGCCGCTCGTTTACAAATCGCTCTCATACTACCGAGTAAGCTACCGATTTAACGGTAAAACTCAGACAGCCTTGGTCAAGTATGATCCGGGGACACGTTTAGCGATCAACGCGCAGGGTCGGCCTTTGAATGAAATTGTGCCTGCAACAACTGCAAAACCCTAACGCCCTTAGTAACCCTTGCGGGCAAAGGCCGTTAAGCGGCATTTTCTTAATCTCTCTCTGAGCGCAAACATGGCAGATTCAAAGACAGAGTCCTTGGGTAACAAACCACGTTTTACCTTTACCTCTGACGGACAGGGCTCAGCCACGCTCGACGTCGCAAGCCTTCAGGGTACTGAGAGCCTGTCAAAGCCGTTTCGCTTTGATCTCACGCTCATTAGCTCATCGACCGAACTCGATTTCACCAAGATGCTGGGCAAGCCAGCAACACTCACCATTTTATCGATTGATGGCAGCAAACAGATACCCTATCACGGCATATTGTCCGAACTCGAACAAGGTAACCCTCTACGAGGCTCCGCAATATATCGAGCCGTACTCGTACCAAGCCTGTGGCAATTGTCCTTAACAAAAACAAATGAAGTCTATGGCAACGAACAGACTATCCCTCAGATTATCGAAACAGTCTTAAAGGCAAACAACCTAACCTCGCTCGATTATCAGATCTCTTTGATGAACCCGACACAGTACCGCCAGCGTACTTTCGTGTGTCAACACCAAGAGACCAGTCTGGATTTTGTACAGCGTTGGTTAGAGAGCGAAGGGCTTTATTATTATTTTGATCATGACAACTCAGGCGCTAAAACTGCCAAGCTGATGATCCTGGACTACAAGCAAGCTGAACCCGCTACAACGTTGCCACTGGTGTATGCGCAGAAAGAAGATCTTCAAACGGCGATGCAAGATAACTGCGTCTTCAACTTCACCTGCACTCAGTCTCTATTGCCCAAAACCGTTTTGGTGCAAGACTATAACTATCGCAAAGCGGCTCTAGGCGATCAATTACAGGCCACCGCTTCGGCTAGCGCCACAGGACAAGGTACCGTCATGTATTTTGGCGATAACCTTCGCACGACTAACGATGCCACCTATCTGTCAAAAATTCGTGCCGAAGAGCTTCTTTGTCGTGAACAAATATTTACAGGCAGCTCCACCGCCGTGGGGCTGCGTAGCGGCTACAAAATTCAGCTTTCGAGTCACTATCGGTCGAGCTTCAACGGCTCGTACCTTGTGACAGAGGTCGAACACCGAGGCGCACTCGCTGGAGTTTTATTTTCAGGCGACCGCGATGCATCAACAGAGGATGCGAGTGGAATCGTCTACGAATGTAACTTCAAGGCAATCCCAGCATCAAAGCAATTTCGTGCGGCGCGCGTGACACCTTGGCCAACAATCGCCGGTTCGATGAGCGCCACGGTCGACGACGAAGGTGACGGCAAATACGCTCAACTCAACGAATACGGCCAATACAAATTACAACTCTTGTACGATCAAACTAGCAAGCAACCGAACAAGGGCTCGTGCTGGGTTCGGATCGCTACCCCTTACGCCGGCGCAAAAAATGGTTTGCATTTTCCCTTGCTCAAGGGCACCGAGGTCATGCTGGCTTTTATACACGGAGACCCCGACCAGCCGATGATTGTTGGGGCCGTCAGCAACTCTGAGAATAAAAATGTGCTCACAAACCAAAATGCGACCGCCGCCGGGGTATTGTCGCCCAGCACAAATATGATTAGTGTCAGCGACCTAGATGGCGACGAGTCAATGTGCTTCTATTCACCGCAGGGCGGTGCGACAATCATTATTGGTTCGCTTGAAGGCAACACTTCAAAAACCTAGCAAGAACAGCAACACTCAAGCAGACCGCACGAGTATTCTCTTGAGTCAACCTACATAGGCCTCACCCATGAGCACTAAAAGCAAAACCTTTGGATACGGCTTAGTTGGGTCGGGCAGTAAGGTATTAATGTTCACTGGGACCGATCAGGCGTTTGTCAATGGCGACAAAACCACCTTCACCATTGGCAGCGCCAGCGCGGCCACCATCGGAACAAAACTAGATTTTCAAGTCGGGCCGTCTTACTCATTCAAGAACTTCAATCCCTCGGAATGGGGCACGCCGACGAATCTTGAGGCCATTACCAAATGGGGTGAAGCACAAGGATGGACAACCTACGAGTTCACCAGTGTTAAAGAGGTCAGGTTTAACACCCATAAAAATGGATCACTTGAGTACCACACTAGCAAGACGTTTTCTAGCGGGGTCAGCTTTCAAGTAATCGCGGGTTACCGAAAAAATGGTCAAACTAAATTTGACGATTACATCAAGTCTGTAGGTAAAGTTGGCTACACATACTCGGTCTCGGACGTCTTAGACGCCGTCAAAAAAATTACACAAACGCTCGACCCGAAGGCACTTGGCGACAATCACCATGCAGCAATCCCGGCGGTGCTCAGTACTGTCAACACGGCAAATTCAACGTCCAAAGATTTGCAAGACGCAATCAAAAAAGACAGCAGCCTCGACTCTGCGATCCATCCCGAATCGGTTTTACAGGTTACTAAAGACTTAGTCTTTTTGGGCGTCAGCCCTGAGTCAAGCAGCACCAATCCCCCACCCATCGGCACAAGCCTGCTCATGGGAAAATCTGCCATGCTGGCAACGCGCGACGCCACAGACAGCTCGCCATATCAAAAAAATGAAGACGGACAATACATCAATTTTAAACAAGTCCCGATCGACTTTGTCGAAGTTGCACGAAAAAAAATCTCTGCCAGTTCGACCGCCATCGCACTTAATGCCACGAATGAAAAAAACGAAAAAGAAGATGCTAGTGTGTTGGTGCAGGCTACGGGCAGTGACAGCACGATCAATATCCTGGCACCGACCATTGCCGTCAACGCCGGCAGCGACAACAGTAGCAAATTGCATGGGCTGTCAATTGCTATTTCAGGCGATGCCGAAATTAAACTGGCGCACGAGAGCGGTAACGGCGCAAAATATATCTCAATCACCAAGAGTCAAATTAGCGTTCAATTTCAAAGTGGCACCTCAATCACGATGAGTGGCAGTGAAATCAAGATCACTCAATCAAGTTCAACCGTGACCGTCACCGGTTCGCAGACCACGATCTCGTCGGGTGGCGTTCAGGTGCAACTCTCGGGCGGCCAAGTCAAAGTAGGCAGCGGCTTAAAAGTGATTGGGTAAGCATGAAAAGCCAAAGACTGGTCAGCTTATGAAAATCATCAAACCAGATACCGCTGAGGTGTTGGTCAGAGTTTTTTCTAATTCTGAGCAACAATATTGTTTATCCATTGGGTTAATTCAATCGTTTGCACTACATTCAAGCGCAATTATTCCCGAGCCTCATGCATCTCTTGTTTATGCCGTTGCGGCAGAGGCTCTAGGCAAAGACGCCTTATTAGATGAAGGTCTGCCAAAGGCATGCGGTGAGTTTTTGTTATATGGTGCGGCCTATCCTCCGGCCGGCCACGCTGACCAACCGCTTTCAGTTAGGGCCAGAGTTGGGGAGTCACAAAAACAGCTTGCTGTATTTGGAGATCGCACGATCTCCTCGTTTGGCATTCGCAGCGCCCCAGCACGCTTTAACCGTATGCCGCTCACGCCAGCAAATGCCTACGGTGGCAAGAGCTATCCACTCAATCCGATGGGCAAGGGTGCGGATAAAATTGCCGACCCTGTGACCGCGAGTGTGCAGCGGCCAATGCCCAATGTCGAGTTACCCGACCGACTGATGCTCTCAGCGTCCGATGAACCTGAGCCCGCTGGATTTTGGGCTTTCGCACCAGACTCACCCAAGCGCTCTGGTTTACTGGGCCACTTTAACGATCGCTGGCTAGCGAACCGTTGGCCACATCTGCCAATAGACACACAAGCCGCATACTTTCAGACGGCTCCTGTCGATCAAAGGCTTTCGCGCTATTTTCGTGGTGACGAAACAATCAGCCTGCACAATGTGCATCCTCAGCTGCCAGTCATTGAGTCGACTCTGCCAAAGATGCGTGGACGGATCTTTGTCGAGCAACAGCTTCCAGGACAAGAAAAGGCCTTCAAAGAATTGACGGCAAACGTCGAAACGGTATGGCTATTGCCCGATCAACTTACCGGCTTAGTACTGTACCGTGCGGTTATTGCAATTGAGGACAGCACGGCCGCTGACATCAAGCACGTCTATACCGAGCTTGAGCCGCTGATCGATGGCCCAAAAAGTCAGGCTGAATTCTATAAAAGTTTTATGGCGCACACGCAGTTAACGCCACCTCCGATGTCGCTAGAATCGGAAGGCACCCCCGCAATGGTTGCGAGCGCCGAAGTTGCGGCAAACATACCCGCCTCTTCTCCTGGGGTAAGTCGCCAACACATTCTTGAGCGCTATGCGCGTGGTGAATCCTTCGCCAATGAAGACTTAACAGGAATAGACCTGTCAGGAGTCAATCTGATGGGCGCTGATTTTTCTGGCGCTCAGCTCGCTGAGGCAAATTTCAGCGATGCGCATCTAGAGCAAGCTAAGTTTGACCGCGCCCTCCTGAGCCACGCAGTCTTCGTCAAAGCTAGCCTCGTCCAAGCAAGCATGGCCAGCGCAAGCGCCAGCCACGTCCAGTTCGTAGAATGCGATCTGTCACGCGCTCAATTACAAAGTAGTGATTTTTCGCATTGCGATTTTACGCAGGCAAAATTTGATCAGGGCGATCTAAGCTTAGCAATCTTCTCTGGCTCGCAAATGGCTTCAATCTCTGCACTTGGGGTCACTGCAGAGCAAACATCCTTTGAAGAGTGCGCTCTGTCGCAGGCTAATTTTTCGCAGGCACAATTGAAAGCAGCAAGCTTTAATGATGCGACCTTAACAAAAACAAATTTCACACAAGCATCATGCCAGCGTGTTGATTTCTCGGGTGCCACGCTGAACGGTGCCACGTTTGCAACGGCTGAACTGCAAGACAGTGAGGCAAATTCGGCGACTACGTTTGCTCACTCGAGTTTTATCAAAGCCAATTTGAGTGGCGTCAATTGGGCTGGCTGTTGCCTGGATGATTCAGCCTTTGACGATGCCATCATGGAGAAGGCAGATATCTCTGGCGCCACCCTGCACAGAACCCGTATGCCTCGCGTGTTGGCACATCAGGCGTGTTTTGCAAATGTCGATATTAAGGATTCTGACTTGACCGGCATCAACTTGTTTGAGGGTTCGTTGGCAAACGCCAAACTGCACAATACTCGCGTGCGATCAGCCAACCTGTTCGGAGTCAATTTTATGGATACCCAACTTGGCAATTGTGACTTGAGCGGCTCGGATATTGAACGCACGATTCTAAGCGTCCGTCGGGCCTTGGCGTAAACACTCGAAATCTCACAGAGCCTGTATGCCACTGATACCTGACGCCATTGCGAATCATGAGTTTATTGAAGGCCTCTCTTTTGAGGCGATCGATTTACGCACAGCAGACTTAAGTGGTAAAAAATTTCACAGAGTGATTTTAAGAAAGGCAAACCTGACTGATGCGAACTTGTCGAATAC
>CAIZGG010000450.1 GCA_903932425.1 uncultured beta proteobacterium
ATGGCCTTTGTGATCTTGCGCGTGTTTTGCACGCTCTTGATCTTATTACGAATTTCCTTAATTCCTGCCATTTCGCTTCCTGTGTCAGACCTGCATTCAGGTATCAGACCATTTGCTTTGGATCACCTCTGGCATCAGTTGCCAGCGATGATCCGATAGCGGGTTCGTTAGAACGTGCCGTGCTTTTTAAACTCAGTCAACGCAGTAACAAGTTCGGCTTCGTCATCCTTAGACAACTCTTTTGAACTTTCAATGCGTTCGATCATTGCGGCGTTTTTGTTTTTGAGATGGTCTTTCAGACCTTTCTCAAACGGCAAGACACTTGAAACCTCAACATCATCAAGGTAGCCATTATTTGCCGCAAACAAGATCACACCGAGTTCCCAGACTTGCAAAGGCTGATATTGCGGCTGCTTCAAAAGCTCAACCACGCGCTTACCGCGCTCGAGCTGGCGGCGCGTTGCATCGTCAAGGTCAGACGCAAACTGCGCGAAAGCTGCCAATTCACGATACTGCGCCAAGTCGGTACGAATACCGCCAGACAGCTTTTTAATGATCTTCGTTTGAGCCGCACCACCCACACGCGATACCGAAATACCGGCGTTAATAGCAGGGCGCACCCCAGCATTAAACAAGTCGGTTTCAAGAAAGATCTGACCATCAGTAATCGAAATTACGTTAGTCGGCACGAAAGCAGACACGTCACCCGCTTGGGTTTCGATAATTGGCAAGGCCGTCAACGAACCGGTTTTACCTTTAACGGCACCTTTGGTGAACTTCTCAACATAAGCTTCGTTCACTCGTGCAGCGCGTTCAAGCAAACGTGAGTGCAAATAAAACACATCGCCTGGGTAGGCTTCGCGGCCTGGAGGACGACGCAGCAGCAGCGACACTTGACGGTATGCAAAAGCCTGTTTGGTCAAATCGTCATAAACAATCAGGGCGTCTTCGCCACGATCGCGGAAATACTCACCCATCGTGCAACCCGCATAGGCCGACAAGTACTGCATTGCAGCCGAGTCAGACGCTGTGGCGGCGACAATCGTGGTGTATTCCATCGCGCCGTGCTCTTCGAGTTTGCGCAATACGTTGTTGATCGTTGATGCTTTTTGACCAATTGCAACGTAGATACACTTAACGTTTTTACCTTTTTGATTAATGATGGCGTCAACAGCGACGGCAGTCTTACCTGTTTGACGATCGCCAATGATCAATTCTCGCTGACCGCGCCCGATTGGCACCATTGCATCAATCGACTTCAAGCCAGTTTGCATTGGTTGTGACACAGACTGACGTGCAATCACGCCTGGTGCCACTTTTTCGATAATATCGGTTTCTTTGGCGTTGATTGGACCTTTGCCGTCGATTGGCACGCCTAGGGCGTTCACCACACGACCTAACAGCTCGGGGCCAACTGGTACTTCAAGAATACGACCCGTTGTTTTAACTGGATCGCCCTCAGAAATACCGGTGTAGTCGCCCAAAATCACGGCGCCTACGGAGTCGCGTTCGAGGTTCAAGGCCAAACCAAACACATTGTTTGGAAACTCAAGCATTTCGCCCTGCATCGCATCTGACAAGCCATGGATACGGGTGATGCCGTCGGTCACGGAAACGACCGTGCCCTGTGTACGAATGTCGGACGAAGTGCCCAGACCTTCGATTCGGCTCTTGAGAATTTCGCTAATCTCTGAGGGATTGAGTTGCATGTTCAGACTCC
>CAIZGG010000451.1 GCA_903932425.1 uncultured beta proteobacterium
GCCTTGGCGAGCTTTGGTTCGATGGATATCGAGTTACGGCAGGTCAACCTATGATTCAAGTGACGTTCATTACTAACGACAATAAAGTCGTGACAGCCCCAGAAGATAGCAATTTGCTGCGGGTGTCGTTACGTGAAAAAGGTGGGATCCCTTTCAAGTGTGGTGGAGGCATCTGTGGCACCTGTAAGTGCAAAATAGAAAGCGGGCTTGAGCATACAGACGAAATCAAAGCTAAAGAAAAACGGCATCTCACGCCCGAAGATTTTGCAGCAGGATATCGGATGGCCTGCCAAACGTTTATCAAGGGTGATGTCAGTGTCTCGTGGGTGCCGCTGGCGTTGCGCGGACGATAGTCAGATAAGAGCTTGGCGTTTTCTGATGGCTCGATCTGAGCGAAAATCTAATGCTAAGGGTTGTGTTTAAGCATCTGTTCAGAATACTGAAGAAACTCAATCAAATGCTCGGTGATGACCTTTACCGTGATCGGCATCAGTAATTTTTGGTAATCATGCACGGCGATATTTCTAAAACCAACCATGCGTTTGAGTGAGTCGGCAAGAGCTTGATCAATCAACTTTGCCTGCGCCAAAATCTCGAAGACATCACGTGCGCTTTGAGGCACACCTAGACGGTCGCGGCGGATGATGTGGTGGCCCATGTCAAGTGCCGCCTCGCAGGCGCGCTGAATATTCATGACGGCAGCATCTTGTCTTGAAAAATTTGTATCAAAGGTTGCAGGATCGTGATCGAATTCTTCGTGAGCACGTGCCACGCATCGTTCAATCGTTGCTGCTTTGTTGATCAGCACATCATCGCGCATACACGTGTCCTTCTTTTGTGATGGCTTTTATGAGCGGCTCGCGTGCCTCGTCAAGAGCTAGCTTTTCACTCAAAACGCTGACTTCAAACAGCCGTGCCTGCAGGCCGATATCCCACACTGTTTTGCCGGTTGAAATGACTTGATACTGCATGACTGTCGACGCTGCGCGCAAGTCGAGCAGATCAACTTCGCAATTCACAAGGTTGGCAATGTCGTTTGATAGCGACCATAGCAAGTTCGGATCAACGTGGCCAGGTGCCAATATCGCCAAATCAAGGTCGCTATCTGCTCGAGGAGTGCCTTGAGCCTGGCTCCCAAAGATATAGAGAGCCATGAGATTTGGTATGTTTTTCTTCACTGAGGCTAAGAGGGCCCCGTCTGGCGATAGCATAGTCATGAGTCGTGAATGCATGGTGGTCTCGTGCGAAGACAGCGAAGAACTTTTGGCTCAGCGGGTGAGTGCTAGCTCTGTCGTAGACTCTAACATATGATTACGGGTTGGTTCTACTGTTTGAGTGGTCGATGCTGATCGGCGCTTCAACCCAGGTCTTGACCCGTCGCTTGTTCGTCTTAAAAATCTACGACACCCCATGACAACAAAAGGAAAATCGTGGCGATACCTCAGCCCCAACGTTTGGTGAGTGCTGCGATCGCGTTCGCTCGGGCTTTGCTAGCCTTGCCGCTGCTCGCCATTGCCGCACAAGCCAACGCAAAAGACTTTACCAACACTCTTGGCATGAAATTTGTACTGATCCCTGCGGGGACATTTGTGATGGGTCGAACAGAACCCACTGACTCTCTGCGCCAGGCTTTCCCAGCCTTTGAGGCTTCACGTATTGAACAACTGACCGATGAACTGCCAGCCCACCCCGTCGAGATCACAAGAAGTTTTTTTCTTGGGCAGCATGAAGTCACGGTAGGCCAATTTAGAAAATTTCTCGAGGCTTCGGGTTATGTACCCGAATCGATCCGCGATCAAACTGGCGGCTATGGCTACAACAA
>CAIZGG010000452.1 GCA_903932425.1 uncultured beta proteobacterium
GACTAAGCGAACAATCAGCGGGGCAGGTTGCCACTTTGGATTGGCACCAGGCTCTGCGGCAAAGTCTTTGAGTCGTTGTAAGACCTTAGGCAAGCCCACGGTATTGGCATAGTGCATTGGACCACCCACATGGGCTGGGAACCCGTAGCCGTTCAAATACACAATATCAACATCCGAAGCCCGAGCGGCGATGCGTTCTTCAAGGATGCGCGCGGCCTCGTTGACCAAGGCGAACATACAGCGCTCAATGATCTCGCTGTCTTCAATTTTGCGCGGTTTGATGCCGTTTTTTGCACGATATTTGTCAATCATGGCCTCGACGATCGGGTCAGGGATTGCATCGCGCTTGCCGGCCTCATAGCGATACCAGCCGGCCCCAGTTTTTTGCCCAAAGCGACCCGCCTCGCAGATCCAGTCGTCAACAATGGGGGCGACCGGTGTTGGGCTTGCCGCGGCACGACGCTTGCGCCCAGCCCAGCTGATATCTAAACCGGCCAAGTCTGCAACCCTGAAAGGGCCCATTGCAAAACCAAAGGCCTGAATAGCGCCATCGATTTGTTGAGGTAGCGCGCCTTGAACCATCAGTTCGTTGGCAGCTGCTCGGTACTGAGCCAACATACGGTTTCCGATAAAACCGTCACACACGCCCGAGACCACGGCAATTTTTTTAATCTTACGAGCCATGTTCATGCAGGTGGCCAGCACATCGGGTGCGGTCTTGTCGCCCCGCACCACTTCAAGCAGCCGCATCACGTTAGCAGGGCTAAAGAAATGCAAGCCAATCACGTCTTGTGGGCGCTTGGTGAACAGAGCGATCTGGTCGATGTTGAGGGCTGAGGTATTCGATGCCAAAATCGCACCTTGCTTAACCACGCTATCGAGCGTTTTAAAGACTTGTTCTTTGACGTCCATGTTTTCAAACACGGCTTCGATCACCAGATCAACGTCGCTGAAATCTTGATAGTTCAGCGTCGGTTGGATGAGAGCCATACAGGCATCGAGTTGCGCTTGCGTCAGCTTGCCCTTTTTCATTGAGGTTTCGTAATTTTTACGAATTGTTGCCAGGCCCTTGTCTAAAGCCTCTTGCTTTGTTTCTAGTAAGACAACAGGTAGGCCCGCGCTGATGAAATTCATGGTGATGCCGCCACCCATGGTGCCCGCACCAATGACACCGACCTTTTTGATCGAGCGTAAGGGTGTGTCTTCTGGCAAGCCGGGAATTTTTGCTGCGGCGCGCTCGGCAGCAAAGGTGTAGCGCAGTGCGTGTGATTCGGGTGACTTGAAGAGCTCAGTAATCAAGCGTCGCTCTTCTGCTAAGCCGTCGTCAAACGAGGCCGATTTAAAGCTAGCGCACACTGCATCAAAACAGCTGACCGGCGCAGGAAAACGTTTAGCTGCCGCGACGACTGCTTTACGCTTTTCAGCCAAGGCTTCATCAGTTGGGATATCGGGTACTGTGCGATCGCGTACACGCTTGAGCGGCTCGTTTTGTGTGATGACTTTGCGAGCAAAGGCCAGTGCGGCCTGCAGCAAATCGCCTTCAACGATTTGATCGATCAACAGCGTATCTTTAAATTTACTGGCGGGCAGATGCACACCGGCAACAATCATGTCGACCGCTTTTTCAAAGCCAAGCAAGCGCGGTAGACGCTGAGTACCACCACCGCCGGGCAAGATGCCAAGCTTGACCTCAGGTAGCCCTAAGGTTGCATCAGGCAAGGCCACCCGAAAATGACAGCCAAGCGCCAGTTCAAGACCGCCGCCCAGACAAAAGCCGCTGATGGCCGCAATAACCGGTTTATTGCCGGCTTCCATGGTCTCAACGACGGTACGAAGCGTCGGCTCGTGCGTGGCTTTTGGGGTGCCAAATTCAGTAATGTCGGCACCACCCGAGAAAGCACGAGGCGTGCCGATTAATACAACGCCCTTGATGTTCGCGTCGTTGAAGGCTTTGGTCAGGCCTGCTCCGATCCCTTCGCGCAGCGCTGCACCCAAGCCGTTTATCGGCGGTTTGTTCATCGAGATGATGGCGATCTCGCCCTGTACTTCGTATGTTGCAAATTCAGTCATGTTGGTTCTCTCGTTACTTTTTGGCGATTGCGGCACGATATTGCTCACGCAAGCCCTGTTTGTACAGTTTACCGTTATCCAGACGCGGCAGTTTTTCAGCAAAATCAATACTGCGAGGGCACTTGAATGTGGCCAGATGCTCTTTGCAAAATGCCAGCAGCTCGGCGGTCAACGCGGCCGAGCCTGAGACGCCAGCATGTAATTCAATCACAGCCTTAACCTCTTCACCCCATTCTTCGTTGGGCACGCCAATCACGCCAACGTCACCCACAGCGGGGTGAGTCAACAGAACAGCTTCAACTTCTGTTGGATAAATGTTGACGCCACCCGAGATAATCAAATTGGCATTGCGGTCGGTTAAAAATAACCAGCCGTCTTCGTCTAGATAGCCGATATCGCCTAAGGTGAAATAATCGCCTCGATAGGAGTTTGCGGTTTTGCTATCGTCTTTGAAATAGTTAAAGCGCCCAACAGCAGGGGCTTTAATATAAATCGTGCCTGCAGTGTTTGGTGGGAGCTCTTTTGCGTGCTCATCCAAAATACGTACATGCTCGACGGGATTGGGCTTTCCGACGGTGCCAGGGCGCCTAAGCCAGTCGACCGCTGTGACGTTGACAGCACGGCCCTCTGTGGCTGCGTAGTACTCGGAAAGAATAGGCCCCCACCATTTCATCATGGCGCTTTTGAGCTGCACCGAGCATGGGGCCGCACCATGAATCACAAACTGTAACGACGAGAGATCGTACTTGTCTTTAATCTCTTGGGGCAGTGATAACAGACGATGAAACATCGTTGGTACCATGTGCGTGTGCGTGACGCGATGCTGCTCAATTAAACGTAGGGCTTCTTCGCTGTTCCAGCGATTCATCAGCACTAAACCTACGCCCGCCAAAAGTGGCTGTGCTAACGAGTAACCGAGTGGTGCAGCGTGATACAGCGGGCCCGCGCACAGGTGTAATTGACCTATCCCGCATTGGTAGCCGGCCGCGTTGGCTAACTCAACCGAGGTCATGACCGAAGGTAGCGCGTACTCGGGATCTCGATATACGCCTTTAGGGCGCCCGGTGGTGCCCGAGGTATAAAGCATTCTGCTGCCCAGCGTTGGATCTTCAATGTCGTGTGTTGGACAAGACCTCAACGCATCGTCGTAGCGCTCAAAGCCTGAAATCTCGCCGCCGATTGCAAATTTCACCTCAGCTCGCTTGGCAAGTGCCGACGCTGCCTGCGCTTGTGCGGCATACCGAGCCTCAGCAATAAACGCTTTCGCCTCACAGTTGTCAAGAATGTAGCCAACCTCGTCACCTGTCAGATGCGTATTAATGGGCGTAATACGTAAACCCGAGCGCTCAAGTGCAACGATTACTTCGACAAACTCAAGACGATTCGAACAGAGTAGGGCAACGGCATCACCCGCTTTAAGGCCACGTTGTCTAAGGGCTCTCACGAGTTGATTTGCCTTTGCGTTCAGTTGCGCGAAGGTGGTAACGCGATCTGCTTCAATCACGGCAGGTTGATCCCCGTGATGTTCGGCGTAGTAGGCAGTACTCATGCCTTGTTCAATACGTTGCATTCGCATGATTAGAAATTTTCTTTTTTAGGATGCTGAGGACTAGATAGGAATGTTAACTTGGCGGATTGAGGTGAAGCAGTAGCTGACCGAATTCAAAGCTGAGCCGAGCTCAATGAGATTTAAAGAGAGCGTCATTCAGGTTTAAAACCCGAAGTTTTTAAAATTTCACGAAAACGTTCGACCTCGTCGAGTTGCATTTTTCGCATTTGTGCAGGCCCATAGGGCATGAGTTCACCGCCACCCGTACTCACCAGATACTCTTGCGCTTGGCGCGAGGTCAGTACCTGTTGCATCGCAGCAGCCAGTTTATTCGTGATGTGCTCAGGCGTTTCGGTTCGAACGTACAACGAAGTCCACAGGTAATTAGAGTACTCGGGGTATCCACTTTCTTTGACGGTCGGGATATCCGGGAATTCGGGCGCGCGAGTTTCTCCCGTAACGGCAATTGCGCGAAGTTTGCCAGAGTGCAAAAGCGTAGAGGCACCGCTTAAATTGAGAACAGCCCAGTCAAGCTGATTGCCAATTAGGTCGGTAAAGATGGGTGCCGCTCCTTTGTAAGGGACCCCTATAAATTTGACACCCGCAACGCTGTTAAACCAATCAAGGGTCAGCTGATACGAGGTGGCATACGTACCCACATTGAATGGACGATTAGATTTTTTAGCTGCAGTGACTAGCTCTGCGAGGGTCTTGAAAGGAGAGTTGCCGGGTACAACGAATGCCCCCATGCCACGCGTCAGACCTGAAATCGGTTTGAAGTCCGCGATCGCGTCGTAGGGAAAAGGCCCTTTCATGACCAGCTCATTGAGGCCTAACGGGCTCAGCGTACCCAAAAAAATCGTATAACCATCTGCTGGGGCGCTTTTGACCGCTGCACCTGCGATCATGCCGTTGGCGCCGGGTCGGTTCTCAATAACAACCGATTGTCCAAGCAAACCCGCAAGCTGTTGCCCAAAGTAACGGGCTGCATTATCGGTGCCGCTGCCAGCGGCAAGCGGTACCAAAATCTTGATGGAGCGACTGGGATAAGCTGAAATCTGTGCGTAGGTGTTGCTGGAGAAGGCCAATAAAGCGAGAACGACGATATGAATTATTTTCATTATTATGCGAGCTCATTTTTTGAAAGCTCTTACGACTAAGTCGTAACCTAAGCTTTTTGTCTCAAAAAAAAGTAACACGCAGGTGCTGAGGCGTCAATGAAAAAGACCATTGCTACGGTGTTCAACGACCGAGAACGGCTAGCCCTCGATGGTCAGGTTAGCGCGGCACTGTTCGCACATCACCTTGGCCAGGCTATCGTCATAGCGGTCAACGATTTCTTGATAGGCGTTGAGCGCCTCTTGATAGCGCTTGGCGGCATAAAAGCTATAGGCCTGCTCAGTCAGTTCACACAGGATCTGTTCCGTTTCAGTCGCTCGAGTCTCGCTTGATCCGTCGCGTATCCCCAATAATTCGTATATCAAAAATTCGCTTTCGCGGCCCTTGACTCGAATTTTGTCGATCGGGCGCAACCAGAGGCGTTCACCCGCCTCTTTGTAAACTGAGTGGCTGACGCAAATTTGCGTGCCGTAGTTTTTGTTGATCCCTTCAAGGCGAGAGGCAATGTTGACTCCATCGCCCATTACCGTGTAGCTCAAGCGTTCGAGCGAACCAATATTGCCCACTAGCACGGCATCTGTATGAATGCCGATGCGCACAGTCAGTGGTGTTTTCTTTTCTGCGACCAGCCGCGCGTTCAACGCTACCATACGACGCTGACCTTTGAAGGCAGCTACGCAGGCGTGATAGGCATGATGCTGGTCTAGTACAGGGGCGCCCCAGAACGCCATCACGGCATCGCCGATAAATTTGTCGACCGTGCCTTCCTCTTCTTTGATGGCTAAGGTCATTAATTCTAAGTAATACGACACGCGTTGCAACAATTCGCGCGAGGGTGTTGTCTCAGATAACGCTGAAAAATCTTTCAGATCGGTAAACAGGATTGTGAGGTAGCGACTTTCGCCGCCTACTTGAATCTCGGCACCTGATTTTACCAAGTCACGTACCAGGTCTCGAGGAACATAGGCTGTGAAGGCGAGGATCGTTTGTCGCAGTCGATTGATTGCGAGCCCAAGCGTTGATAGTTCAGAAATAAAAGAAGTTTTAATCGCTCCGCTTTTTTCGCTGAACTCCATCAGGCCTTGTATGCTGTTTGTGAGCTTCTTTAGTGGTCGAGAAATCAGTAAATAGCCAATCGGTAGCGAGCACAAAGAGATAATGACTGCCAGAATAATCCCTCGTTGTCTGATTTCATGGGCATTGGCTAATAACTCGTGGTCGGGGCTTGCGATCAATAAATAAAAGGGGGAGGCCCCCTCAATATTTAACGGTGAAGTCGAGGTTCGCCAAGCGGTGCCATCAACAGTAAAGTCCGTTAAAACCGGTTTTGTCTTATCTCTTTGATGAAAGATGGACATGATCGTTGAAAATATC
>CAIZGG010000453.1 GCA_903932425.1 uncultured beta proteobacterium
ATCTACCGTTCGTGCGTGAGCACCTGACTCTGGTCATCCTGTTTATCATTTTCTTATCAATTTTGCCTGGCATCATTGCGGTGTTACGCGCAAAACTTTCTTCAAAATGACGACAACCCCGTTAGCCTCATCGTTCGCTTTGAAAGCCCTGCGTGGGGCCATGCAGGCTGCAGGTGTGCAGGCATGCCTGGTGCCCTCTGCGGATCCTCATCTCTCTGAATACCTGCCTGAATATTGGCAATTGCGACCTTGGCTCACGGGCTTTAGCGGTTCGGTCGGTACGGTGATCGTGACGTTTGATTTTGCGGGTTTATGGGTCGACAGTCGTTATTGGGTGCAGGCTGAAGCCGAATTGATCGGTTCAGAAATCACGCTGATGAAAATCGGCGTCGCCACAGATCCTGCGCATACAAACTGGTTGGCCGCACAACTGCCGCAGGGGGCCGTGGTGGCGGTCGACGGTCGGGCGCTGGGTCTGTCTGCCCGCGATGCCTTGGCTGACTTACTGACCCCCCGTGGCATCACGCTCAAACTAGACCTCGATTTGCCTGGGCAATGCTGGCCTGAGCGTCCAAGACTGCCGATCGCGCCCGTGCGCGATTTACCTCTCGAGATTGCCGGTACTTCGCGCCAAGAAAAACTTGCCCGCGTGCGGCAAGTCATGCAAGAGCAGGGGGCCGCCTGGCATTTGCTTTCCACGCTGGATGATATCGCTTGGCTGTTGAATTTGCGCGGTAGCGACGTCGCGTTTAATCCGGTGTTTATGGCCCACGCCTTGATTGGTGTGCAGGATGTACGACTCTTTGTGTTGTCCGGAAAAATTGATGAGGCACTGGCGCGCACGCTAGCGCTTGATCGTATTGAGGTGCGCCCCTACGAGACTGCCGCACAAGTGTTGGCAGAGTTGCCCGCCCAAGATTTATTAATGTTTGACCCAGTGCGCACCACCTGCGCGTTGATCGACGTGCTGCGCACACGCACGGTTCGTGTCATGAATCCGAGTACCTTTTTTAAATCTCAAAAAACGTCTTTTGAGCTCGCGCAGGTGCGCCGTGTCATGGAGCAAGACGGCGCGGCGCTTTGTGAGTTTTTTGCTTGGTTAGAGGCGGCCATTGCACAGGCCGAAGTCGAACCGCTTGACGAATTGATGATTGATGAGCACTTGCTTGAGGTGCGTTCGCAACAGATGGGTTTCGTGTCGCGCAGCTTTGGCACGATTTCTGCTTTTAATGCGAACGGGGCGATGCCCCATTACCGCCCGACGTTAGCCTCACACGCTCAAATCAAGGGTGATGGTTTGTTGCTCATTGATTCAGGAGCCCAATACCTAGGTGGCACCACCGACATTACGCGGGTGGTGCCGGTAGGCAGGCCGAGCGAACCGCAAAAAGATGACTATACGGCGGTGCTGCAGGCCATGATCGCTTTGTCTGGCCTCAGGTTTCCACGTGGAGTGGCCTCCCCGATGCTCGATGCGGTCGCACGGGCGCCACTCTGGCAGCGTTTAGCTGAATATGGTCATGGCACGGGGCACGGGGTAGGTTATTACCTCAATGTGCACGAAGGCCCTCAAGTGATCTCTTATCGCGCTCAGCCTGCTTTGCACACTGCGATGCAGCCTGGCATGATCACCTCAAA
>CAIZGG010000454.1 GCA_903932425.1 uncultured beta proteobacterium
CGTTAAGCCCTGTGATTACGATTGATGGCCCGACGGCATCAGGAAAAGGTACGGTCGCTCATCGGGTGGCTAAGGCTCTAGGCTGGGGAGTACTCGATAGCGGGGCCTTATATCGGTTAACCGCCTTGTCGGTGTTGCAGCAGGCAATTGATACTGAAGACTCACAGGCGGTTGCGCGGGCCGGGCAGCAACTTGAGGTGAGTTTTCATCCCGAAGGTGTAACGCTTTTGGGTCGTGAGGTCTCTGAACTGATACGTCAAGAGCACGTAGGCAACTTGGCTTCGCGCTTGGCGCCTAACCCGGCCCTGCGTCAGGCTTTACTTGAGCGCCAAAGGGCGTTTCGGGTGGCACCTGGCTTGGTCGCTGATGGTCGCGACATGGGGACGATTGTTTTTAAAGACGCATCGCTGAAGATATTTTTAGTCGCTGACGCCCAAGCGCGTGCCGAACGTCGCTGTAAGCAGTTGATCGACAAGGGAATTTCTGCTAATCTAGACGACCTTGTCGCTGATATGCGCGAGCGTGATGCGCGTGATATTGAACGTGCAGTTGCGCCACTCGTACCAGCACCAGACGCACACGTGGTTGATTCGTCGCAACTGACAATCGAGCAAACGGTGCAAAACGTCCTTGACCTGTGGTCAAGGGTTCTACCAACCCCACCCGCAAAGGTGTAGGGGCTGTTGGTTAGGCAAACTTTGCCAACTCACAGCAACTGCAGTCTAAGCGGCGTGTTACCCGGCCCCCAAGGCCACCTGGATCTCCTTCACATGTCAACTCAACAACTCTCAACCGATGCAGGCGAAAGCTTTGCAGCGATGTTTGCAGCAAGTATCGAAAAGCAAGATATGAAGTCCGGCGAGGTCATCTCTGCCGAAGTCGTGCGTATTGACCATAATTTTGTGGTGGTAAACGCCGGCCTGAAGTCTGAGGCACTGATTCCTCTTGAAGAATTCTTAAACGATCAGGGCGAGCTCGAAGTCAAGCCTGGCGATTTTGTATCGGTCGCTATTGATTCGCTCGAAAACGGCTACGGTGACACCGTGCTGTCTCGTGATCGCGCCAAGCGCCTGTCGGCCTGGCTGTCACTCGAAAAATCACTCGAGAAAAACGAACTGGTTACCGGCACGATTACCGGTAAAGTTAAAGGCGGCCTGACCGTCATGACCGCGGGCATTCGTGCCTTCTTGCCAGGCTCGCTGGTTGATCTGCGTCCTGTGAAAGACACAACGCCGTTCGAAGGCAAGACCATGGAATTCAAGGTCATCAAGCTCGATCGCAAGCGCAACAACGTTGTGGTGTCGCGTCGTGCTGTGCTCGAAGCCAGCATGGGCGAAGACCGCCAGAAACTGCTCGAAAACCTGCAAGAAGGTTCGATCGTCAAAGGTGTGGTTAAAAATATCACCGACTACGGCGCGTTCGTTGATTTGGGCGGCATCGATGGTCTGTTGCATATCACCGATATGGCATGGCGTCGTGTGCGTCATCCTTCAGAAGTCTTGGCTGTCGGTCAAGAAGTCGAAGCAAAAGTTCTTAAGTTTGATCAAGAAAAAAGCCGTGTGTCACTGGGCGTCAAGCAGCTTGGCGAAGATCCATGGGTGGGTCTCGCACGTCGCTACCCACAGCACACACGTCTGTTTGGTAAGGTCACAAACCTCACTGACTACGGTTCATTTGTTGAAGTCGAAGCCGGTATCGAAGGTTTGGTACACGTTTCTGAAATGGATTGGACCAACAAAAACGTTGATCCACGCAAGGTTGTGACCTTGGGCGAAGAAGTCGAAGTCATGGTTCTTGAAATCGACGAA
>CAIZGG010000455.1 GCA_903932425.1 uncultured beta proteobacterium
AAAACAGCCTTCAGTGTCATAGATATTTGAGTAAAAACAGCGAAATGGAGCGGATTCGAGTGCGTTGAATATCGACGGCGGTTATTGAAACTAATAATGTTCGAAATTTGGCAGATCGGTTCAGAATTTGGCAGAACCGTCATTTTTTGAAAAGCCCACCAGTTTCATTTTTTAGAAAGCCCACCATTTTAATACGCAAAGGCTGGCGCCTCTTCTTACCCTTAGAGCATTACCGAGTTAGCAAGCCCAAATTACGGCCGCGTCAAGAGCTCAACAAGGCTTCAATGTACTAAATTATTCTTTCTTGGCAGAAAATACTGCAGAGTACAGATTGATCGTTTAGGATACTGGAAGATAACAAGAAGCATTCATTGCCTCACTTCGGAGACTGAACTTGGGTAAACGCCTGCTTGCACAACGCTCGTGCCTAACGACTAGCGGCCAAATCATGCAACTTTTCGGCTCACATCGCTTTGTCTGGGTGGCCCTTATGTTGATGGCTGCCGTCAGTTTATGTACAACCCAAGCATATGGTCAGGGTTCGGCCGACTGGCCCAACAAGGCGATTAAGGTGATCGTGCCCTACCCCCCTGGCGCGGCAACCGACACCATCACTCGCATCATGATGGAAAGGCTTGCGGCACGTCTTGCGCAAAATATCATTGTCGAAAATAAAGGCGGTGCGAACAGCGCGGTGGGCACGGCCTTTGTCGCGCGGGCAGAGCCTGACGGTTACACGCTTTTAAGTGTGCTCGCGGCCTACGCGGTCAATCCGCACTTGCACAAGATGCCGTACCAGCCTGACGATCTTATCCCCATCACCAAGATGGCCGATCTACCAAATTTTCTGTTTGTTAGCCATCGCGTCCCCGCCAACACGCTTGCAGAACTCCTCGAATATGGGCGCCAGCATCCTGGCAAGCTGAACTATGCCTCAAGCGGCACTGGTTCGAGCGCCCACATGCTAGGCGCGAGCTTAAGTCAGCGCAGCGGTGTCCCGATGCAGCATGTACCGTACAAAGGTAGTGCCTTGGTACTGACCGACATCCTCAGTGGCGAAGTCTCTTTTGTCTTTAGCTCAATGGTGGTGTTCATGCCTCATGTAAAAGAAGGCCGACTCAAAGCCATCGCGATCAGTTCACCACAGCGCTGGCCGACCGAGCCCAACACCCCCACCATGGAAGATGCTGGTTTTCCGGGCTTCAATATGGTGTCTTGGGCTGGCTTGCTGGCGCCAAAGGGCACACCACGGGCGATTGTTGAGCGAATCGCACGCGAAATTGCACTGATTGTGCAAGAACCCGAGGTCAGAGAGAAACTCATGAAAAACGGCTTGATACCAGAAAGCAGTACGCCTGAAGAGTTTGCAGCACTGATCGCCCGCGACAGCGCAATGTATGGCGAAATCATACGCGCCGGAAAAATTTCAGCAGAATAATTTCAATCGACTCATTTGAAGCACTAAAAACTGCACCTCTGGCTGTTACGCACAAGAACAACGACCTGATGCTTCTCAACAATAGCAATAATAATTATCCCCACTTGGAGACAACAATGCGACACACCATTAAACACCGGATGAAGCGCGTTCTACTTGGCACCGCCCTCAGCGCGCTAGGATTTTTTTCGCTGACCGCACATGCGGTGTTTCCTGACAAACCAGTGACAATCGTTGTGCCCTACGGTGTCGGTGGAAGCTCAGA
>CAIZGG010000456.1 GCA_903932425.1 uncultured beta proteobacterium
GGCATATCCCAGCCGCCAAAATCGACCATGCGCGCGCCTGCCGCAACGTGGGTCTCGTGCAGGGGTGTGCGTTTTAAAGTAGCAGACATGAAAAGGCTCCAGAACAGTCAAAGGGCGAGCGGTTCACGCACCCACACTTGACGTGAGTGTTTGAGCCAACGTTCGCCCCTCTGTCCTTTTGCCTGAGAGTTGCCCTGCAAGACAGCAGGTGTGCACCTTCGGCGCCCGTTTTGGCCATACGGCCGCGGGTCTCTCCAGAGTGTTGTGTTGCCGCATGCCTGTTAAACATGCAACATTGCAGCTTGCGGTATGGGAAGCCTGAGCGATTCTGGGCGAATTGCGCCTTCGGCGGCAAACTAGGGTCACGTTTAGGTTACCCGCTGCACTCTCCCGCAAACTGCGTTCACAGCGACATCATCGTACCGCGAAACTACGGCCTCGGACAACTCGCTCTGTATATTTGCCGCCGACGTCTTTTTTTGCAGCTTGAGCCGCGCCTGAGCCTTTAAAGACTGCGCCCACACGCCACAGCCGAGGCCCAGGCCCATTGAAAGTTATAACCACCTAACCAGCCCGTGACATCGACCACTTCACCAATGAAGTGCAGGCCCGGCACGGCTTTAGCCTGCATGCTGCGTTGATCAAGGCCTTTGGTATCCACCCCACCGCGCATCACTTCGGCCTTTTTATAGCCAGCAGTACCGTCTGGGATCAACGCCCACGCCTGGATACGGGCGGCAAGCTCGCGTAGCAAGCGATCGGGCGCATCGGCAATGCGCAGCGCCGCCTGCTCGCCCAGCCACTTTTCAGCTAAGCGCTTGGGCCACAGCCCACCCAGAAAATTACCCAATTGTTGGCGTCCGCCGACCTTTGCCTCTAGCAACGCCGTCGCCATATCTTGACCGGGCGCTAAATCAAGCCGAATGGCCTCGCCTGGCTGCCAGTAACTTGAAATCTGCAAGATCCCCGGCCCTGACAAGCCGCGGTGGGTAAACAAAACATCTTCAAGAAACACGGACGCATTGCGACCGGCCCCGGTAGAAATATTAGCTTCAAGCGCCAACCCGCTCAACTCACCGAACTCAGCCCACTGGCCGCCATCGAACGTCAGAGGAACTAACGCAGGTCGGGGCTCGACCACTTTTAAACCAAATTGGCGTGCAATTTTTAACCCGTAGTCAGTTGCCCCAAGTTGCGGGATCGCCAAGCCGCCCGTCGCAATAACCAGTTTGTCGGCCTGCAAGAGGCCCTCGCTCGTCGACAGGTCATAACGACTTTCGTGATGACCCTCGCGCCGGGCGATCTGTTGAACCGTGCAAGGCATACGCCATTGCACACCACCCAGATCGCACTCGGCACGCAACATCTCGATGATATCTTCGCTACTGCGGTCGCAAAATAACTGCCCGCGGTGCTTCTCGTGCCACGCAATCTTGTACCGCCCCATCAGATCAATAAAATCTTGCGGCGAATAGCCTGCTAACGCTGATTTACAAAAATGCGGATTATTCGAAATAAAGTTTTCGGGCGCGACGGTGCGATTGGTGAAGTTACAGCGCCCTCCGCCTGAAATACGAATTTTTTCAGCAAGCAGCGGCGCATGGTCAATCAACACCACTCGACGCCCGCGCTGCGCGGCAACCGCCGCGCACATCATGCCGGCCGCCCCTGCGCCAATTACCGCAACGTCAAAGTGCTGCATTCAACTCGCCGGTTGCTCTAGCAAGCAATCAACGTAATAACGTTTCTCGCCATTGGGCAAAATCTCTTCAGCCAAGCCGTGGATATAGGTTTCAAAGCCTGGAAACTTTTCGTTGAACGAGCGAGCAAACTGCAAATATTGCACGATCGTCTTATTAAAGCGCTCGCCGGGGATCAGAAGCGGAATGCCCGGGGGATAAGGCGTCAGCAATACACCGGTCACGCGCCCCTCGAGCTGATCGATCGACACACGCTCGACCTCGCGATGGGCCATCTGGGCAAACGCATCAGAAGGCTTAAGCGCCGGGACCATGTCACTCAGATACATCTCGGTGGTTAACCGCGCCACATCGTGTTTACGGTACTCGGCGTGAATCTGCTGACACAGATCGCGTAAGCCGAGTCGCTCGTATTGGCGATGACCTTTGCAATAGTCGGGCAAGATTCGCCACATCGGCTGATTGCGGTCGTAGTCGTCTTTAAACTGCTGCAATGCCGTCAGCAGCGTGTTCCAGCGACCCTTGGTGATGCCAATGGTAAACAAGATAAAAAACGAATACAGGCCAGTCTTTTCAACGACCACCCCGTGCTCGGTCAAATACTTCGACACCAACGCTGCTGGGATACCTGTTTCGCCAAAGCTACCTGACATATCCAGACCAGGCGTGACAATCGTTGCCTTGATCGGATCCAACATGTTGAAGCCATCGGCCAAATCGCCAAAGCCGTGCCAATGATCGTTTGATTTAAGTACCCAATCAGCCTGCTCACCCACGCCGCGTGGCGCAAGATAGTCGGGACCCCACACCGTAAACCACCAGTCGTCATCACCGTATTCAAGATCGACTTTGCGCATCGCGCGCCTGAAATCGAGCGCTTCGCGAATACTTTCTTCAACGAGTGCAGCGCCACCTGGAGCCTCCATCATCGCAGCTGCCACATCGCACGAGGCGATGATGGCGTACTGCGGCGAGGTCGAGGTATGCATCAGGTATGCCTCGTTAAAAATATTGCGATCGAGCTTACGGGTTTCGGGCTCTTGCACAATAATCTGCGAAGCCTGCGAAATACCCGCTAACAGTTTGTGCGTTGAATGGGTTGCAAACACCATCGCCTGGCGACTACGCGGCCGGTTTGGCCCAATCGCGTGCATGTCTTGATAGAACTCATGAAACGCCGCGTGCGGCAGCCAAGCCTCATCAAAATGCAAGGTATCAATGGTGTCGCCGAGTTTCTCTTTGATCATCTCGACGTTGTAAATCACGCCGTCGTAGGTGCTTTGCGTGAGGGTCAAAATACGAGGCTTTTTGTTTTTGACCTTGCGGGCAAAGGGATTTGCATCGATTTTTTTCTGGATGTTTTCGAGCTCGAATTCAGCCAGTGGAATCGGCCCAATAATGCCCATGTGGTTGCGCGTGGGGCGCAAAAACACAGGAATCGCGCCAGTCATGGTGATCGCGTGCAAAATTGATTTATGGCAGTTGCGGTCAACCACCACGATATCATCGGCGGCAACGTTGGCGTGCCAGACAACTTTGTTTGAGGTCGAAGTGCCATTCGTCACAAAGTAGCAATGGTCAGCATGAAAAATACGCGCGGCGTTTAACTCAGATTCGGCAATCGGGCCCGTATGATCCAGCAACTGACCAAGTTCATCGACCGCATTACAAACGTCAGCACGCAGCATGTTTTCACCAAAAAATTGGTGAAACATTTGCCCAACGGGGCTTTTCAAGAAAGCGACACCGCCCGAATGTCCTGGGCAATGCCATGAATACGAACCGTCTTGAGCGTACTTAACCAATTCGCGAAAAAACGGCGGGGGCAGGCTATCCACATAACTGCGCGCTTCACGAATGATATGACGCGCTACAAACTCAGGCGTGTCTTCAAACATATGAATAAAACCATGCAACTCGCGCAAGATATCGTTAGGAATATGCTCAGAGGTGCGGGTTTCGCCGTAAAGATAGATTGGGATATCAGCGTTACGAAAGCGCAATTCACCAATAAAGGTACGCAGGTTCTTAATTGCGCCGGCCACATCTTCGGGCGAATCGATATCGAACTCTTCGTCATCAATGGACAAGATAAAAGCGCTTGCGCGGCTTTGCTGCTGCGCAAACGAGCTTAAATCGCCGTAGCTTGTCACACCAATCACTTCCATCCCTTCAGCTTCAATCGCAGAGGCCAATGCACGCACGCCTAAGCCTGAGGCATTTTCAGAACGATAGTCTTCATCGATGATGAAAATAGGAAAGCGAAATTTCATGCGAACCGCCTCGCAAACGAATGAGAGATGAAAGATGGGCGAATATAGCGCCCAAACATGTTAATTGAATGACTGCCTAGAAAATTTTAGAGTGATCGTCTGATTGACGACTGACTGCAACGTTTCAAGCACTTATCGCGACATCAAGTTTTAGGCAAGGTCACACCGCGCTGACCCTGATACTTGCCGCCTCGATCTTTATACGACGTTGAGCACACTTCATCGCTTTCAAAAAACAACATCTGCGCGCAGCCTTCACCCGCATAAATCTTGGCGGGTAGCGGTGTCGTGTTTGAAAATTCGAGTGTCACATGACCCTCCCACTCGGGTTCAAGCGGTGTCACGTTAACGATGATGCCACAACGCGCGTAGGTGCTTTTGCCCAAGCAAATCGTTAAGACGCTGCGCGGAATCCGAAAGTATTCAACCGTGCGCGCCAAAGCAAACGAGTTGGGCGGAATAATGCAGATTTCGCCTTTGAAATCGACGAACGATTTTTCGTCAAAGTTTTTAGGATCGACAATCGTTGAGTTGATATTTGTGAAAATTTTGAATTCATTGGCACAGCGCACGTCATAACCGTAGCTACTGGTGCCGTAGCTCACAATTCGACCCGATTCGTTCGAGCGTACCTGACCCGGTTCAAAAGGCTCGATCATGCCTTCTGACTGCGCCACGCGGCGAATCCAGTTGTCACTTTTAATACTCATGACTAAGCGCCCCAATCGTTATCTGTACCAAGAGGGCGGATTTTACCCCCAGACGGCGCAGACGCGCTGCGAGAGCCTCATTGACTCGAGCCATTTGAGCGCGAGCGTCCGGCTTCCAGCTGACTTGATGGCGCTCGCCTTACCGCTGAACCCGTTTGAGCGCCCCCCGGTCAGACGCGCTTGATAGAGATCGCGCCAAACTTTTCGCTCAGGTCTTTGGGTAAGTTGGCCACCCGGGCGGCCAACCGCAGGGCAATCTCGCGATATAGGCCGGCTGCTTCGCTTTGCGGGTGCGAGACCACGATCGGCTGGCCGGCGTCCGCCTGTTCACGTATGGCTAATGCTAAAGGCAAGCTACCCAACCAGGGGGCTTTGTAATCAGTCGCCATGCGTTGGGCTCCACCTTGCCCAAAGATCGGTTCAGCGTGGCCGCACTGGCTGCAAATATGAAGCGCCATGTTTTCGACGATACCCAGAATGGGGACATGCACCTGCTCAAACATCTTCAACCCCTTGCGGGCATCAAGCAGAGCCAGGTCTTGCGGGGTGGTCACGATCACCGCCCCCACTACAGGAACACTCTGCGCCAGAGTCAGGGCGATGTCGCCCGTGCCCGGCGGCATATCGATAATCAGGTAATCCAGGTCATCCCAGGCGGTTTGGCGCAGCAACTGCTCAAGCGCCTGAACCACCATTGGGCCGCGCCAGATGGCGGGTGTGTCGTCATTCATCAAAAAGCCAATCGAATTCGCTTGTAAACCGTGACCCTGGATCGGAATCATTTTTTTACCGTCAAGACTAGCCGGCTTGACTGACACGCCAAGCAACAGCGGCACGCTTGGTCCATAAATATCGGCATCCAATAAGCCCACACGGGCACCTTCAGCTTGTAGCGCTAAGGCCAAATTTACCGCCGTTGTGCTTTTACCAACCCCGCCTTTGCCCGAGGCGATCGCAATAATATTGCGCACGCCCTCGACCCGCGCGACGCCCTTTTGTATTGCGTGAGCAGCAATCTTGGTGCCGATGTGTACATCCGGGCTCGACACCCCACGCGCCTTGAGCGCGGAATAAATCTGCCCGCGCAAACCATCTACCTGACTTGCTGCGGGATAGCCGAGCTCAACACGAACACTGACATACTCGCCCACGAGTTGAATCTGGCTATCTTTAACCGCGGCCCCGACCGGGCGCCGGGTATTCGGGTCAATTAGGTTTTCAAGTACCTCACGCACCTCAGCCAGCGTTACACTCATGGGTATTCCTCTGTAATTGGTCCCCTATTTTAGGCTTGCAACATGCTATTTCTGCTTCAACGACTGCTCAGGCTGGTGGCGTTTGTCTTCGTCGCACTTCTAGGCATGTTTATGGCCGTGGTATTTGTTGCCTCAACTATTGTGGCGGTGGCGATTCTGGTGGTGGTGGCGCGCTTACGTGGCAAAACCTTCTCAGCCAAAGAGTATTGGATGGCGCGAAGCGCGCGCCGCAAGCCAATCTTGAAGACAGGGCATTTTTCAACGAAAAACAGCGCCGATGTTACTGACGTCAAAGCGCGCGATATATCTTGAGCGTCTTAGCTGATCATGCCCGCACAAGCGCGTTCGCCTCGATGACTTAAGCAACCCAGCCGTTACAACAACAACCCATGAATACCCCCGCACGCTCAATCAGTTTGTTTGAACTGTTTAAAGGCTTTGCCACGATCGGCCTGCTAGGTTTTGGCGGGGTCGCCGTCATGGCGCGGCACGTGATCGTTGAGCAATATAAATGGCTCACCGAAAAAGAGTACGCA
>CAIZGG010000457.1 GCA_903932425.1 uncultured beta proteobacterium
AAACCCGATCCCCTTCAAGGTGTTACCAACCGGGGCATTGACATCTTTAATCAAACCCCGATCAAACGCGACCCCAGCCAACAGCGCCAAGTAGGTTTTGGCAACGCTAAACGTCAAATCAGCGCGCTTGGGTTCACCCCACGAGGCCAAGGTTTTGCCTTTCAGCAGGATCGTGCCTGATTCAGGGCCGCGATCGTGCACAGGGCCGCGCAAGCGGTTGTAAGGCGCCGGATCAGGATGATGGACCCCCCAGTTTGGCGAGGTGCAGTCGCGGCTCCAGGGGCTTTCGTGTTCAATGGCAAACTGGATCGCCTGTTCAAGTGTCGGATTCTGCATGAAAGCACCTTTGTTTAGGAAAAAATAAGCTCAATTGGGGTTCGCACCGATTGTGTTTGTTCACGCTAGCGCACGAGCTAGTGTTATAACAAACTTCGAGCAATACCCCCTGTGCGCGGAGCTCTTTGGCACGCTAATTGCTAACAGGTACTGCAGAACAAGGATCGCTGTGACCCCTGCCGTTTGGCAGTTTTTTGCACTTTCTCGTAATTTCTTCAATACTTGCGCTCACGACGAAGCATGACGAGCATCCTAAGGAACAAAATGACAGCTTTAGCCCAACTCTGCTCTTTACCACCTCAAAGGGTCTCTGCACGCCGCAGATTCGTCCCGCTCGCCTGGGCAGCCTGTGCCCTGAGCGCGTTTTTATGCCTAAGCACCCAAAGCTTTGCCAACAAAGCAAACGACACCCTTGGGATGGCTTACGACCAAGCCCCTGAAAATATTGATCCATACTTCAATAACGTCAGAATTGGCGTGATCATCGCCGCCAATGTCTGGGATACCTTGGTCTATCGCGACCCAATCACCAATGAGTACAAAGGCCAACTTGCTAAAAGCTGGAAGCAAATTGACCCCCGCACCCTCGAATTTGACTTGCGCGAAGGGGTCAAGTTTCACAACGGCGAAGACTTTGATGCCGATTCAGTTGTGTTCACCCTGAACTACGTCGCAGACCCAGCGAACAAGGCCACCACCCAAGCGAATGTGCGTTGGATCGAAAAAGTTGAAAAAATCGATCAGTTCAAAGTACGCATTACCAGTAAAGAGCCCTTTCCGGCAGCCATCGATTATCTGGCCACCACCTTAGCGATTCACCCAGCAAAATATTACAAAGAGGTTGGCCCGACTGGCATGAACGCCAAGCCGGTTGGCTCGGGCCCCTACAAGATCATTGAATATCTGCCTGGTAAATCGGTCACACTCGAGCGCAATGCCAGCTACTTTAAAGACTCGCCAAAAACCGCAGGCAAAATCGGCAAGGTCAAAATTCGTTTTATCCCTGATCGCCAAACTCAGATGGCTGAAGTCATGGCAGGTGGCGAAGACTTGATTATGCATGTGCCAAAAGACCAAGCTGAAAAACTCAAAGGCATGCCGCACTTACAAGTGCTAAGCGGCAACACGATGCGTATTGCGTTTTTACAGATGAACAGTCGCGAAGGTACGCCCGCCCCCGAGCTTGCAGATGTTCGAGTGCGCAAGGCGATTGCCCACGCGATTGACCGTGAGGCCATTCTTAAAAACATTGTGGGTGGCGGTGAACTGATCAACACCATCTGCACGCCCTCTCAGGTTGGCTGTAGCAGCGACGGTGCAACCGTCTATAAATACGATCCCGCCTTGTCGAAAAAACTTTTGGCCGAAGCGGGCTACCCAAATGGCTTTAGTCTGGACATCTTGTCTTACCGCGAGCGCCAGCAAACTGAAGCCATGATCAACTATCTTCAAGCTGTTGGCATTAAAGCCAAACTCGGATTTATGCAGTACGCCGCGATGCGAGATTTGGCGCGGGCAAACAAAACCGCACTGACTCATCAAACCTGGGGCTCAAACCTGGTCAATGACGTGTCGGCCTCAACGCCGGTGTATTTTGGTGGCGGCAGTGACGACGTAAGTCGCGACCCTGAAGTGATTGCTTTGTTGAATAAGGGCGACAACACGATTGACCCAGACGAACGCAAAAAGGTTTACAACCAAGCGCTAGTCATCATCGCCGAAAAAGCGTACGCCCTGCCCTTGTGGTCGGTTCCTGTCTATTACGTTGCGAATAAAGACGTGAATTTCAAGCCGTATCACGACGAACTTGTGCGCTTTTGGGAAATGAACTGGAAGTAAAGATACTTCAACAAGCCTCACTCAGTTGAAGCAAGAATATTCGTTTCTCTTTTAAAGCACTCGGGTTCAGAAATAATGTTGGCTTATCTTGTAAAGCGTCTGGGCTTGGCGGTGTTGGTGGCTCTCACCGTCTCCATCATCGCCTACATGCTGCTGTACCTTTCGGGAGATCCTGCGCTTGCCATCGCAGGGGAAGGTGCGCGTCAGGCCGATATTGATCTGATCCGTAAAACCTATGGTTTTGATCGGCCCCTGATCGTGCAATATGGCGATTGGCTACTGAAATTGCTCAAGGGTGATTTCGGCATCTCGATGTACTTTAAAACAGATGTCGCACCTCTCATTTTTAGCAAACTCGAAACCACACTGCTGTTGGCCGTCTATGCGTTAGCCGTTGCCTTGGCGATTTCTGTGCCGTTGGGCGTGCTAGCGGCGATTTATAAAAACAGCTGGATTGATCGTCTTTGCCTGGCGGTAGCGGTCGTGGGTCAAGCCATGCCAAATTTTTTCTTCGCGCTGATTCTAATCATGCTGTTCTCAATATCGTGGCGCCTGCTACCCGTTTCAGGCAGTGGCACTTGGCAACACTTTGTCATGCCGGCGATTACCTTGGGCTATTACGCTGCCCCCGCGTTTATGCGTTTGATTCGTGCAGGCATGATCGAAGTGCTGAGTGCCGACTATATTCGCACTGCACGCGCTAAAGGCTTACCTACACACACGGTGATCTTTAAACACGCGTTACGTAACGCGATCGTACCGGTCGTGGCGCTAGCGGCAGTGCAACTCGGTTTTTTGCTGGGCGGATCGATCGTCATCGAAACGATTTTTGCGCTCGATGGCCTAGGTTATTTAGCCTATCAAAGCATTACGTTTAAAGACTACCCCGTCACGCAGATTATTGTGCTGTTGCTCTCTGTGATTTATATCTTGCTCACGCTGGCCTCTGATATCGCCAACGCCTGGCTTGATCCACGCATCCGGGTGGCTTGACGTGAAAAATAACAAAGCACTTTACGTTGGCTGCGGGCTGCTACTGATCATTTTTTGTATGGCCATCTTTGCACCATGGCTGTCGCCACACGATCCCTATTTTCAAGATCTCACCTACCGTACCGTGCCACCAATTTGGTACGAGCAAGGTACTTGGCTGCATCCGCTTGGTACAGATCAACTTGGTCGCGATTATTTGTCGCGCCTATTTTATGGTGCGCGCATCTCTTTACTCATTGGCGCAAGCGTTGCAGTCATCTCGGGTTTGATTGGCTGCACCATGGGCATGCTAGCTGGCTATTTTGGCGGCCGCATCGATATGATCGTATCGTTCTTTGTGACGACTCGGCTATCAATGCCTGTCATTTTGGTTGCGCTCGCGACCGTGGCCTTAGTGGGCGGTTCACTGTGGGTCGTGATCATGGTGCTAGGCCTGCTGAAGTGGGATCGCTTTGCCGTGGTGATGCGTAGCGCCACTCAACAAGTTCGGGCCATGGAATACGTCGCTGCGGCACAATCCGCAGGCGCCTCGACACTGCGTATTCTGCTCTCTGAAGTGTTACCTAACGTACTACCTCACCTGATTGTGATTGCAACCCTTGAAGCCGCTAGCGCCATCTTGCTTGAAGCGGCACTGTCCTTTTTAGGCCTGGGCGTGCAACCACCCTTGCCATCGTGGGGCTTGATGATTTCTGAAGCCAAATCCTATATGTTCTTTTCGTTTTGGCTCATCGCCATCCCTGGCACTGCACTTGCCGTGTTGATCTTTGCGATCAATCTTGCCGGTGATGGCCTGCATCAATGGCTAACGCCGCACGAGCGAGGCTAGCTGATGACAAACCAAATCGCGACTAAAACACCAGTCAACAAACCTTTTACTTCGGCCGACCACGCCCTCATAAATCAACAACCGATAGCCCCATCAATCTCGATTGATGGACCACTGACTGAAAGCCCCTCGCTGTCAGGTGACACAGAAGCGGCCAGTCGTGCATCTGGCAATGTTCTAAATATCACTGGCCTGACTGTTGATATCGCCACACCGCGCGGTACCTTGCACGTCGTGCGCGACGTGTCACTGCATGTCAAGCGCGGCGAAACCTTATGCATTGTCGGCGAATCAGGTTGCGGCAAGTCAATGACGTCGCTATCGATTATGGGTTTACTGCCAAAGTCTGCCAAACGCAGCAGCACGCGCTTTGAGTTTTTAGGCAAAGACATTAGCCAAGCCAGCAAAAGCCAGATTAACGCCTTGCGTGGCAATAAGATGGCGATGATTTTTCAAGAGCCGATGACGGCACTCAACCCGGCCTACACGATTGGCGAACAACTGACCGAGCACTACCGTCATCACCTCAAAGCCACTGAAGCCGACGCACGTGCACGCGCGGTAAGCCTTCTTGAAAAAGTTGGTATCGCCTCGGCTGCTCAACGACTTGGGCAATATCCTCATCAACTATCGGGTGGGTTACGACAGCGCGTCATGATCGCCATGTCGTTGATGTGCGACCCAGAACTGCTGATCGCTGATGAACCCAGCACGGCCCTTGATGTCACCATTCAGGCACAAATTTTGCGTTTACTTGCCGATCTACAAAAAGAGCTCGGCATCGCAATGATCTTAATTACGCACGACCTCGGAGTCGTGGCGCGCATTGCGGATAGAGTAGCCGTCATGTACGCAGGGCAGATTGTTGAACAAGGCACAGCCGCGGCGATTTTTTCAGCACCCCAACATCCGTATACGCGTGGCTTAATTAGTTGCATCCCGATCCCGGGGCGCACCATACCCGGTGGCAAACTCGGTACCATTCCCGGTGTGGTGCCCTCTTTAATCGGCGACATGACGGGCTGCGCTTTCCGAGACCGTTGCGCCTCTGCGCAAGCCGCATGTGCGGGCAATATCCCCGTTCATCAAACGCCGCATGGCCACCAATGGCGTTGCGTGCTCGAGCCCAGCGAGGCACAAGCAACATGAGCGCACTGATCCAAACTCACGATTTGCAACGTAGCTTTAAAGTTCGCGCTGGTTTATTCAAACCCAATCAAACCTTGCATGCGGTGAATGGTATCAACCTGTCAGTCAACCGAGGCGATGTCTTAGGGATTGTGGGCGAGTCGGGCTGTGGCAAGTCGACACTTGCTCGCATGCTGTTAGGGTTGACGCCACCTAGCGAAGGGAGCGTTTCGTTTGATGGACAAGATCTAAGCAAGATTGATCGGCGCGAACTCGCCAAACGCGTTCAGCCAATTTTTCAAGATCCCTATTCGTCTTTGAATCCAAGACGCAGCATTGCATCGATCGTATCGTTTCCGCTTGATGTTGCAGGCCTGGGTAGCAAGACCGACCGTCGCAACAAGGCGCTTGAGATGCTTGAGCGCGTGGGCTTACCGGCACGCTATGCTGACAACACCCCGGGACAATTATCAGGCGGGCAGCGCCAACGCGTAGCCATTGCAAGAGCCTTAGTGATGCACCCCGAAATCGTGGTGTGCGATGAGCCCACATCAGCCTTAGATGTTTCAGTGCAAGCGCAGATCTTGAATCTGTTGCTTGATTTACGCAAAGAATTCAATCTGACCTATGTGTTTATCAGCCATAACTTAGCAGTCGTTGAGCATATCGCGACTCAAGTGGCTGTTATGTATCTGGGTCGTGTGGTTGAGCTAGCGCCCACCGCCGAGCTTTTTAAAAACCCACGCCATCCGTACACACAAGCATTACTCGCATCTGTACTCACGCCAGAGCCTGGCCTAGGCCTGCCAAACCTTGAGTTAGGGCTTTCATTTCCCGATCCGCTTCATCCGCCTTCAGGCTGTACTTTTCATCCGCGTTGCCCACGGGCAACCGCCGAGTGCACGTCAAAACGACCCGAGTTAGTCAAAAATGGACTGAGCGAAGTGGCTTGTCATCTTTATCCAACACAACCTCAGGTGTCGTCATTGGGAACGGCCTAAGCTAGGTATGCCTAAGTGCAAAAACCTCTTGACCGTCACAATCAGTCGAATTAGCCTAACTCTGCGCAACTGGAACCAAACATAAGAGAGATCAAATGGCAGACCTAAATCCTGATAGTCTGACTGAAACCACCACCACGGGTTGGCTGAGCCGTATGGGCTCAAGTCTGGGCGGCGTGCTCTTTGGTATCATCTTATTGCCCTGTGCGATTGCCCTGTTGTCCTGGAACGAAGGTCGCGCGGTGACCGCGGCAGCGGGTTTGAAACGGGGACTAGGTTCAATCGTAGAAATCAACGCCGATTCGGTTGATCCGCAAAATAACGCAAAACTGGTTTATCTCAATGGCACGGTCACCGGTGTAACGCCCGCCATTGACTCCTGGAGCGGGTTCTCGGCCAAAGGCCTCGTGCGCTTACGGCGCACGGCCGAAATGTATCAGTGGCTTGAGCAAGAATCCGAAACTAAAACCAACAATGTGGGTGGTTCACAAACGACTCAAAAGGTTTATACCTACGTGTTAGGCTGGTCTGAAAGTGCACACAACTCTGCACAATTCAAAGTCCCAGCTGGGCACCAAAACCCAGCGATGCCTGTGAAGTCACAGGCCTTTGACGCAAACCCTGTCAAGATCGGCGCATTCAGTTTAGGCAAAAGCCTTGTGCAAGACCTGAACAATTTTGAGTCGGTTCAAACGCTGAACAAACCTCCCGCAGGGTATGCCCTACAAGGCAATATGTTTTACAAAGGCGCCAACCCAGACCAGCCTGCGCTAGGTGACGTACGGGTGACCTATAGTGCGATTGCTGAGCAAACGTATTCAATCGCAGCTCAACAAAACGGCAGCACACTCGTGACTTATCACGATGTAAAAAACGACTATAAGATCGCGTTGCTTGAGCCTGGCGTCGTCAGTGCCCAACAACTTTTCACGGACCAAGCCTCGACTGAAAAGATGATCACCTGGGCGTGCCGCATCGGTGGCTTTCTGTTGTTGCTATTTGGCTTCAGTCTCATCATGGGCCCGCTTGCCATGCTAGTTGCCTTTTTGCCTTTCTTAGAAAGCTTAGTAGGCTTTGGCACGTTCTTTATCGCACTCGGCTTAGCAATACCGATTACGCTGGTCACCATCGCAGTCGCGTGGATCGCAAGTAGACCTCTGATTGGCGGAGGCATCTTACTGATCGCCGTGGCAGCGACTTGGGCGATTCGTAGTATGGCAGTCAAGAAGAAAGCTGCGACGACGGGTTAGCGCAGCGTGTATTCAAACGCCCAGTAGTACTGCCAAGTTGTGTAGGTCGCTTGCTCACCGAAAGCCGCGACCAACTCGCACAGATCAAATTCATTGGGATAATTTTTGAGGACGCGATGGCTTGAGCCATCAGCCAACTTGCGAACCTGATACGTGTTGCCCTCTGAATCAGGCTTTGTAAGCGGCGTGCTGTTGCCCTCGACATAGAGGTTATCAAGCATCACTACGCGAGCGCCTGACTTAAGCGTTTTATTCAAGCCCAGCAAAAATTCTTTTTGACGCGCGAGCGGTACGTGCGAAAACCAAAAACCTGCAAAGGCAGCATCGTAGGCTTCGACGGGCGCGGGCAACGCATAGGCATCACCCACTAGCCACTGCGCACGCGTATTGTTTGGCCTAGCCTGTGCAATTTGAAGTGTTTCGGCTGACGCATCCAAGCCCAACACGCTACCCGCAACCGGGGCAATAAATTGGGTCCAGTAGCCAGTGCCGGCGGCCACTTCAAGCACGCGTGCACCTTCAAATCTTGAAGGCAACCAGTGCTCAATCAAACGCAAGTCAGTCTGACGCTCGGGCTTGGCATAAATCTGGTCATATTCTTTTGCGCGTGCTGCGTAATACTCTTTCATTTGGTGATCACTCCAAAGTACGATCACTCAGTATACAAAGCACTTATGACGCGAGCTTGACTTGTCACACCTCACGCCGGCCTCATGCTACGGACGGTCAGGCTGCCGCAGACGTTCAGCGTACTACAGAGATTAAAGCTGCTGAAGACTTTAATGCTGCAAAATCTTTGATAAAAATTGTTGCGCACGCTCGCTCTTTGCCTCGGTAAAGAACGCGTCTTTGGTGGCATCTTCAACGATCTCACCTTCATCCATAAAGATCACCCGATGCGCCACTTTGCGAGCAAAGCCCATTTCGTGCGTGACCACCATCATGGTCATGCCCTCTTTGGCCAAAGTCACCATCACATCTAACACTTCACCAACCATTTCAGGGTCGAGCGCCGAGGTAGGTTCGTCAAACAACATCACCACAGGATCCATACTTAAGGCACGTGCGATTGCCACACGCTGTTGCTGACCGCCAGACAACTGACCCGGATGCTTATCTTTGTGTGCGGTCAAGCCAACGCGGTCAAGCATCTTTAACCCACGCGCCAGGGCCTCGGCAGG
>CAIZGG010000458.1 GCA_903932425.1 uncultured beta proteobacterium
CAACCGAGAACCGAAGAGCTTGCGTGCGGTGCCGCGCACCATACCCGACAAACCATCTGGCATGACGTACAGCGCGAACAGTAACAAGGCACCGTAAGTAAAATGTTGCAAATGCGGCCAACGCGCCAAAAATGCATCAAGCAGGGTCAACACTAACGCACCTAGCAAAGGGCCATAGATTGAACTGCCACCAAACAAAACGATCAGCAGAAAAAAGATCGACAAACCGAAGGTAATGAAGTCCGAGCTGATGTACTGATTTTGTTGCGCGATCAGGGCGCCAGCCAACCCACAGGTGACCGCGCTAATCACAAAAGCAAGCACCTTGAAGCGATAGACGCTAACGCCCACGCTCTCGGCCGCGACTTCTGCTGTATTGACCGCTCTAAACGCACGTCCATACTTACCATTCACAAGGGCGCGAATGGCTAAGTGCGCAAGAATCCCTAAGAACCCGACCAACCACACCCACTCTTTTGGCCCTAAGCGGACTCCGCCAAAGAGACTAGGTGGAACCACCCCATAGATACCCGCCTGTCCGCCAAAGACGTCTTGCCATTCAGAGACTATTTTTTCGATCACGATGCCAAAAGCAATCGTCACCATGGCCAAGGCAGGACCTTTCACCCGCAAAGCAGGCAAAGCAATTACCGCACCAAAAAAACCAGAAATGACGCCGCTCGCGGCAAAGGCTACCCACGGGTTCCAGCCGGCACGCGTGGTGAGTAGTGCCACGGCATAAGCCCCGACCGCAAATAAGCCAGCATGCCCTAAGGACTTCTGCCCCGTCACGCCAACCAACACGTTTAAGCCAGCACCCGCCAGATAATTGACGCCTACCAGAAACATCACTTTCAAGTAAAAACCGTTTTCAGTCGAGAACGGCAGCAGAACGACCGTTGCAATAACCAGACCTAACCCGAGCAGATGCGCTTTATTGTGCCGCTCGAACATCACACCTTCTCCACTTGACGTTGACCAAGCAAGCCTTCAGGCTTTAACGCCAAGACAAGAATGATTAAGAGAAAAATGCTGATCTCGCGCATTTCAGCTTGCCATAGACCCACGAGGGCTTCAAGCAAACCTAATAAAAAACCACCGAGCATGCAACCCCGGGGATTATTCAAGCCACCCACAATCGCTGCCGAAAAAGCCTTCAGCGCAATGGTTAAGCCCATGAATACCGAAGCTGTCGTAATCGGTGCGATTAACATGCCAGCCAAGCCCGCCAGACTTGAACTCACGACGAACGCCAGCACCACAATGGCTGAGACATTAATCCCCATGAGTGTGGCCGTCTGACGGCTATGCGCCACTGCACGCACAGCTTTACCGAAGCGTGTTTTACGCAAGACAAAATCCATACAAAGCATCATCAGAATGCTAACGATCAACACCAATACTTCTTGCGGCACAATGCCCGCACCAGCGATGCGAATCACGTCGTTGCCTAACGGCGAAGGCAAGACGATCGCTGTGGGCCCCCAGATCGCCAACGCAGTGTTTTGGATGATGATGCCAAAGCCAATGGTACTCATGACCCAGGCTAAGCCCACAAAACCTACGAATGGACGCACCGCTGTGAAGTACAGCAGCACGCCCAGCAACCCAAGCACCACCACGCTTGCGACCAAGCCTAGCGCATAACGCAAAGGAGTCACATCACTGACCTGCAAGGCCTCGGTGATATCTTTACCCGAAAGCAGCAATACCGCCGACACGCCAATGAGCGTACCCACGGCAAGAAATTCGCCTTGGCCAAAGTTAAACGTTTTTGTGGTGGTGTGTGTAATGCTAAAGCCGAGTGCAACCAACGCGTAAATGCCGCCTAACGCCAGGCCACTGAAGACGGCCTGCAGAATTGCAACCATGAATACTTTCCTTGCATCTGATTTGGAAACAGCCTTTCACATCGCTGCGAAAGGCTGTTTAACAGCGTCTGTTGATTATCTCTTCAGATCCGCCGGTGTAATTGACTTCAAGATGTCATCTTGAAAGCGGACAATCGCGCCAGCTTCTGTCCACTTGGCCAAATAAAAGTCGTCAACGCTCAGGCCATCGTGTTTGGTTTTAGTAAACGGTTTGTCATACTTTTTAATAATACCTTGCACGCCAGACAAATCCTCAAGTGCGGCAACCACTTTGGCACCATCGGTGGTTCCTGCCTTAGTAATCGCTGCCGCAAGCAGGGTCACTGCATCGTAGCCTTGCGCCGCGCACACAAAAGTGGTCATCGTCGGAAAGTTCTTGCGCACTCGTTCGGCTAAGGCCTTGGTGCGCTCGTTGCTGTCTTCAGTCGTTGAGGCGGCAATAATTAAATTCGGTGCAAGCTTAGGGCCTGTCATCCTAAAGTACAACGAGCTTAAATTACCCCAGGTACCAAGGCTGATGGGGTAATAGTCAATTTTTTCCATGCTCTTCATCACGTTCGCAGCGCCATCGGCAATCGCATAGATGATCACCGCATCAGCACCCGCGTTCTTAATCTTCGTCACCTGTGACGTGATGTCGGTATCCTTAGGGCCAAACTTTTCGATCAATACGGGTTCGATACCATGCAGTTCGAGAACCTCTGCCGCGTCTTTAATGCCTGCTTGACCATAGCCCGTTGAGTCAGCAATGATTGCGATTTTTTTATTTTTAGAGGCTTTGACTGCGTAGGCGGCCAGCAACGCAACTTGCTCGCGGTCGACCATCGAGACGCGGAACATATAATTCTGGGGCTCTTTAGCGTAGCGAGTGGTGATTTCGGTAGCAGTCGCCGTTGCACCAATCACAGGGATTTTTGCCGCCTGCGGAATATGCAACCAAGCCAAGGCATTACCCGGGTTAGCCGGGCCAATGACACCCACGACTTTCTCATTGTCGATCAACTCGGTCATATTCTGAATAGATTTGGGTGGGGTGCCTAGGTCGTCGCGAATCACGCCCACCACTTTGCGGCCTAACAAGCCGCCATTTTTATTAATATCTTCGATCGCAGCTTCAAAGCCCCACCGCGCGGCGATACCCAACTCGGCCACTGCCGTGCCCGACATATCGGCGTTGTACGCGATTTTGATGTCTTGCGCGTGCGCCGCACTGAACGTGAGCGCTGAGCCAAGCGCTAGCGCCGTGGCAATTCGTTTGAATAGTTTCATTTGCTGTGTATCTCCTGAGTGTGAGTGAACGGGGACTGCCTGCTCGGCGGCGCAGTCACGCCCTTTCGCGACCATATCTTTTTGTATCTGAATCATACCGTTTCAAGCTGCGTTTAAACCCGTTCTGCGAGCAGGGGCGGGTTTCCCCTGATAAGATCAGCCGCTTTTTCGGCAATCATCATGGTCGGCGCACCAGTGTTACCCGAGGTCATGGTCGGCATCACCGACGCATCCACCACGCGCAATCCTTCTAACCCCATGACCCGCAACTCGGCATCCACCACGGCGGTTGCGTCGCTGGTAGACCCCATCTTGCACGTACCCATAAAATGCCACGCGGTTCCCCCTCGTTCACGGGCGCAGGCAAGTAGCTCTGCATCAGACTGCGCGGCGGCAGGCGGAAAATCATCCGCCTCGCAATATTTTTCTAAGGGTGCGCTATGCAGGAGGGCTCGCGCCAAACGCAGTCCGTCGATGACCGTGCGTTGGTCACGGGAGTCTGTTAAATAATTCGGTTGAATGCACGGCAGCTCAAAAGGATTTGACGAGCGCGCCCGCACATAACCCACGCTCTTGGGTCGCTGTTGATAGAAGC
>CAIZGG010000459.1 GCA_903932425.1 uncultured beta proteobacterium
GCTTAATCAATCTTTGCTCCTGAGCGCTTGATCACCTCGGCCCACTTTGCGGTTTCGCGCCGCGAGAGTTCTGTGAACTCTTCGGGTGTACTACCTGAAACTTCTGCACCGAAGGATTTGAATTTTTCAATCAGCTCGGGCTCTTGCAATGCCTTCAACACTTCGGCATTCAGACGTTTAACAATCTCAACAGGCATATTGGCCGGCCCAACCAGCCCGCCCCAAGCAACTACCTCGTAACCGGCAAGACCTTGCTCTGCGACCGTCGGGATGGTTGGGAAGGTGGGTGAACGTTTGTTGTCAGTGATACCGATGCCTCGCATGCGACCGGCCTGTACGTGCGGCCCCGACACGGGAGTGTTACTGAGCGCAACTTGCACCGAGCCGCCCATCAGATCAGTGAGCATCGCGGGCGCTGATTTGTAGGGGACATGCAGCAGATCGATCTGCACAAGGCTACGCAAATACTCCATGCCAAGATGCGACGTCGTACCGTTGCCATCAGATCCAAAGACCACTTTGCCAGGATTCTTTTTAGCGTACGCGATCAACTCTTGTACCGAGTTGACAGGCATATCGTTGTTGACCACGAGTAAGTTCACAACACGCAAGGCGTTTGCAATCAAGGTCAGATCTTTTTCAACGCTGTAAGGAATTTTGCTCAACAGCGACACGTTGGTGGCCAGCGACACTACGTTGCCGTAGGCCAGCGTATAGCCATCAGGTGCCGAGCGCACCAAATCCATGGTTGAAATCACATACGATGCACCGGGCTTGTTTTCAATCACAATTGGCACACCCATTTGTTTGGACATCTGCATGCCAAGGGTGCGCATCAACACATCGGGGGCTCCGCCTGGGGCTGATCCTACGATCAAACGAATGGGTTTATCTGGGTAGGCTGCACAGGCGTTAAATGCAATGAAAACCATCAAACTCGCAAGACTCGCTAACCCTGTCGAAAAAATTTTCATGGAAGTCTCTTTAAGAAGAACATAGCATTAGCCTAGAATGTACAACTAAAGCTAGAGTAGAATTTTCAGACTTAAAAAGGAGTGTTTTATGGCGCAAACGCCAGAAAAAAGCCAAAAACTAGACCTTGGCGATCGTGAATCCATTTATCAACCCGCGCAAAAAGGGCTGATATTTCCAGAAAAACCTACTGGCATGTCGATTGCACAAGAGCGTCAACACCGCAAAGAGCGGCTCGTTGCGGCTTGCCGGGCGTTTGCCTTGCAGGGCTTTGACTACGGTTTTGCGGGCCATTTAACGGTTCGTGATCCACAGCACCCCCATTTGTACTGGACCAACCCCATGGCGGTACATTTTTCGCAAGTCAAAATCTCAAATCTGATTTTGGCCGACCATCAGGGCACGGTTCTTGAAGGTGACTACGCGATCAATCAGGCGGGCTTTGTGCTGCATGGCGCCGTACACGAAATGCACCCCGACATCATCGCGATGTGCCACGCCCACACGGTCTACGGTACTGCGTTCGCTTCGCTCGGTAAAAAGCTCGATCCGATCAGTCAAGATGCAGCGGCCTTCTATGAAGACCACGTGGTCATTGGCGCTGAGGCAGGCCAAGTGGCAGTCGAAGCCAAAGCCGGCTTAGGCGTCGCCGAGTCGTTCAAAGGGGTCAGAGCCGCGATTCATCGTAATCACGGGCTTCTGACGGCAAGTCGCCACAGTATTGAGGCGGCCGCCTTTTGGTTTATTGCGCTTGAGCGCTGCTGTCAGCAACAACTCATGATTGAAGCGACCGGCCTCAAGCCGATGCTGGTGCCCCACGACAAGGCGCTGTACAGCCGTGAGCACGTTGGCAGCGAGTACATCGGTTGGCTACATTTTCAAACCATCTGGTCTCAGTTGATTCAAACTCAACCCGATATGTTTGATTAACAACCCCGCGACTCTTTAAGCACTTTCACAAGTGCATTAAATTCTTCAATGCGGGCGGTTGACGGCCTGGCAATTAAAGCGATCTCTCGTTTAGGTGCCTGTGCCGTCAACGGTCTCGCAATTAAACTCGTTTGCGTCAACAAGCCCGCCTTCACCGCCATTTCAGGCAACAGTGCAATCCCTAAGCCCGACTCAACCATTTGCACCAGGGTTAACAGGCTGGTGGCCTCGATGCCCTCATGGCCGGCAAGGTGGCTGCGCTTGCAGGCTTTTAAGGTGTGATCGCGCAAGCAATTGCCCTCTTCTAGCAGCAACAGGCGATCGGTTAACTTGTTTGTGAGCGTGATCTCTTTATTTTTTAAGGCTGGATCGTGCTGATTGCCAACCAGCCAAAACTCATCGTCAAAAAGTTCTTTCGTCAAAAAACCTTCGGTATCGTAGGGCAAGGCAATTAAGGCGAAGTCTAATTCGTGGCGATTTAACTTATCGATCAAATTCGCTGACAGATCTTCTCGCAAGGCCACCTTTAACTCTGGGAAGCTCTCGCGCATTTTGGGCAGCAAAGACGGCAAGACAAAAGGCGCGATCGTTGGGATGACACCTAGCTTCACCACCCCGGTCATTGCGCCAGCCGACCCATGCGCAAAGTCAGCCAAATCGTCCGCTTGGGCGATCAACCTCTGTGCACGCTCGACAACACCTAAGCCAGTAGGCGTCATCGACACTGAATGTTTATCCCGCTCGACAAGTTGAACGCCCAGACCATCTTCTAGCTCTTTTAAGCCAGCGCTTAGCGTCGACTGACCAACAAAGCAAATTTCAGCTGCCTTAGTAAAGCTTAAGGTTTGGCTCAGTGCAATTAGATACCGCAGCTGCTTGATGGTTGGTGGGGCCGCCATATCGTCCTTTTGTTGTTATCTAATAAATCGATCAATTCAATCATTTTAATTTATTTGACTGCTTTCGACAATTGGCTCAAACTTCGTCTGTCGTTAAATGTAGTCACCACTCAGTTTTTTACCACCACTAAAAGGAACATCATGTCCATTATCAATACCGCCGTTCTGCCCTTCAAAACCCAAGCCTTCCACAACGGTAAGTTCATCACCGTTTCTGACGAAAGCCTCAAGGGCAAATGGTCTGTCCTGATTTTCATGCCAGCAGCCTTTACGTTTAACTGCCCAACTGAAATTGAAGATGCAGCCAACAACTACGCTGAGTTTCAAAAAATGGGCGCAGAAGTCTATATCGTCACAACCGATACACACTTTTCGCACAAAGTTTGGCACGAGACATCACCTGCCGTTGGCAAAGCCAAGTTTCCATTGGTCGGTGACCCAACTCACACACTGACACGCAACTTTGGCGTGCATATCGACGGAGAAGGCCTGGCCTTGCGTGGCACCTTCATCATCAATCCTGAAGGCATGATCAAGACTGCAGAAATTCACTCAAACGAAATCGCTCGCGACGTGTCAGAGACTTTGCGCAAACTCAAAGCCGCTCAGTACACCGCAGCACATCCAGGTGAAGTGTGCCCAGCCAAGTGGAACGAAGGCGCAGCAACACTGACCCCATCGTTAGACCTCGTAGGCAAGATCTAAGCAACACCTTGCACGAACCAATCAGACTCTCTTCGGAGAGTCTATTGGAGAGGACAAGATCCTGCCCAATAGACCCATCGAATACCCATGAAGGAACACATCATGTTAGACAGCAATCTCAAAGCGCAACTAAAAGCCTATTTCGAAAAGATTGTGAGCCCAATCGTATTGACTGCCTCGGTAGACGGCAATGCAAGCTCGGCACAAATGCTTGAACTGTTAAATGAAGTCGCCGAGCAGTCAGATAAATTGACTGTCGTCACCACCGGAACAGCCAAAAACATCCCAAGCTTTACCGTGAGCAAAGTGGGTGAAGACGCGCGTATTACCTTTTCTGGCCTGCCAATGGGCCATGAAATGACCTCGTTCATTTTGGCCATTTTGCAAGCCAGTGGATACCCGCCTAAGGTCGAGCAAGAGATCATTGAACGCATTCGTGAACTCGACGGTAAGCTGCATTTTCAGACCTTTATTTCACTGTCGTGCCATAACTGCCCAGATGTGGTGCAAGCCCTAAACCTGATGGCTGCGCTCAATCCAAACGTCGAGCACGAGATGATTGATGGCGCCCTCTTTCAAGGTTTAGTTGACCAGCATCAGGTGATGGCCGTACCGACAGTTCTGTTGAACGGCGAGGCCTTTGGCCAGGGGCGCATGACTGTCGAAGAAATCGTCACAAAGCTCGATACGAATAGCCCTCAAAAAGATGCCGCAAAGCTCAATGCCAAAGAAGCCTTTGATGTATTGATCATCGGTGGTGGCCCCGCAGGCGCAGCAGCCTCAATCTACGCAGCGCGCAAAGGCATTCGCACGGGAGTCTTAGCCGAGCGCTTTGGCGGTCAGGTGATGGACACCATGGGGATCGAGAACTTTATTTCGGTGAAAGAAACCGAAGGGCCAAAGCTCGTGCAAGCGCTTGAGCAACACGTCAAAAGTTATGAAGTCGACATCATGAATTTGCAGCGTGCCACGGCCTTGCGCCAGGGTGCAAGCGGACTCGAAGTCGAACTGGCCAACGGGGCTGTCTTAAAAAGCAAATCGGTCATTGTGAGCACAGGTGCGCGTTGGAGAGAAATGAACGTGCCAGGCGAGCAAGAGTATCGCAACAAAGGCGTCGCCTACTGCCCTCACTGCGATGGCCCTTTATTTAAAGGCAAGCGCGTTGCCGTGATTGGTGGTGGTAACTCGGGTGTTGAGGCAGCGATTGATTTAGCCGGTATCGTGAGTCATGTGACACTGCTTGAATTTGATAGCAAGCTGCGCGCCGATGCCGTCTTGCAAAACAAGCTTGCCAGCTTGCCTAACGTGACAGTGATCAAAAGCGCCCTGACCAAAGAAGTGTTGGGCGACGGTACGAAAGTGAACGGACTGCGTTACCAAGACCGTATCACCAACGACCTGCATAACGTCGAGCTCGAAGGGATTTTTGTGCAGATTGGCTTACTGCCCAATACCGATTGGCTCAAAGGTACAGTCGAACTGTCAAAGCATGGCGAAGTGATCGTTGACGCAAAAGGCGAGACCTCAATGCCAGGCGTCTTTGCCGCAGGTGATTGCACGACAGCGCCCTACAAGCAAATCATCATTGCGATGGGCGAAGGTGCCAAGGCGTCTCTCTCTGCCTTTGATTATCTGATTCGTTCACCGATCGTCGAGCCGTTGAAAGCGCTGGCAGCCTGAGCGCGCTCATAGTACGTCGATAAGCCTAGACTGCCTGAGAGTGGTCTAGGCCAAAGAGCAACGGAACGAGCGCGATGCCCAAGACAAGACAGGCGAGCGCTAGTGTCCATTGAATACCAAAAGTGGTAAGCGCCGCACCGAGCGCTGCGCTAGAAAGAAATATTGCAATCGAACTTAAGCGTCGCACC
>CAIZGG010000460.1 GCA_903932425.1 uncultured beta proteobacterium
ACGGGGTACTTACCTTCTTGAGCCAGCTTCATCAACTGACGTGATCTGGGCGGCACAAAGTGCGTTGCCGTCTCGCCGCTTGAGAACTCACCAACGATGGGGGACAGCAAGAGCACCTTGCCCACGTAGGCTGGCAGCAACGTCTGAGCGTGCAAGAACAGGTAAGCACCATACGAGTTGGCAATGACCCTTGAGCCCTCGCGCCAGAAGTCAGTCTTCAGATCCCGCGCCACTAACTCAATCTGCTCTTGAAAGCTTAGGCGTGCAAACTCACCCACTTTCTCACGACCTGATGCCGATAAGCCTCGGACAGCAAGTGCTTCGCCTAGCCCTGTTTCAAGGAGACCACCGCGTCCGGGGAGGTAGTAGAGTTGCATGATCAATCTCAGTGTGTTGATCAGACTATATCCGCAAAGTTGACGCTTGATCCCAGCACAGTCAAGTCACGCAGTTGAGCAAGAACCTCTTTTGCTTCGGCTTAGCTCGCCTAACTGGCTTGGTATTGGGTGCTTGGGTTGGTTTAGGAAACACACCTAGCAATGCAAATTTTTTAGACCTGTTGACTACCGTTCGAATTGGTGTAAGATTGCCTTAAGTAGTTGATCATCTTTAGTCAAAACAAACATTACATTTATTACTAAAGCTTTATCTCTTACCCATCCTCTTGCCAATAGCCACTCGTGTTGTCACTAGGTCGATGCTTTAAGCATGACTATCCCAAGTTCTTTGAGCTTGGTTCCACAACAGTACCGAGGGTTGGCTATGCAACCAAAGAATAAGCTGCGCGCCGCGGGCGCTGAGTCGTCTGACACGTCGAGCGCTGGCGTGTACGCGATGGCGCGCAGAATGGTGCGCAGATGAGCACTAAACATTCGCAGGCGATTAAACGAAATCGCCCTTACACACAAATTCTGCCAAAGTTAAAGGCGAGTGTTCCCATTATTGCGTTGGGTATGGGGTTAACCGCTGTTGCGCTTAATGCGTGGGCAAGAACCTGTGTGGTCGATATCAGCGGTTCGATCAGTTACTCGAATTCGAGCGATACGATTTGCGGTTTATATAATTCGGGGGCAGTGGTTGTCACCAACTTATCGAATTCAGGATCGATCTCGGGTGGACGCTACGGCATCGTTAACATTGGCACAATTGGTACGCTTACCAATAGCGGGTCGATCTCAGGTGGTGCGACCGGCATCAATAACACTGGCACAATTGGCACGCTGACCAATAGCGGGACGATCTCGGGCGGATCCTACGGAATCCTTAACGGCGGTGGCACAATTGGCACGCTGAACAATGCGCAAGGCGGCGCGAGCGCGGCGCTGGCATATACAGGCGCATTACCTGCCAACTACAACATCATCGTGAATAGCACTAGCCGCTATGGTCAGTTGCAAAATAATAGTACGATCACCGGCTTGATGACCTTTGGCGTTTCGTCGTTATCAACCTCTGGTAGCTCGATTCTAAACACCACGCTCGCTGGGGTCTTACAAGGTTTTTCAAATCCCCTATCAAGCTATGTCACTGGTCTAACCCTGACAGGCTCAACGTACACCTACACTTCGGGTAGTTACTCGTATTCATTGACAGAAGAGTTGTTAGCGCCGGGCATCTGGGATTTGATCATCACAGCTTGTAGCATCTGCAGTGGTACTGGCGGCGGAGGTGGTAATAGTGGTAGTAGCAGCAGCGGCTCAACGATCTCAAACATCACGACAGGCACCCGCTATGGTTTAAGTGACCTTGGTGTGACCGCCTACCCGATATTTGCAGGTGGCACGTTGGTACTGATTTCTGGCGACAGTTCTTCTCAAGCCTTTAGTGTTTTAAGCGCAGGTGGCACGATTACCGCACCGAGTTCTGGCTCGGCGACCTTGTCTGGTGTATTTTCTGGGTCGGGCGGGTTAACGTTTAACGGTACGGGCACCACCATTTTGACGGGTGCCAATACGTATAGCGGCGGCACGACAGTCTCTAGCGGTACCTTATCGGTGGCAGGCACTGCACCCACTGGCTCGGGTGATGTTTTTGTATCCTCACCCGCCACGCTGATGGGCACCGGCACCCTGTCAGGTAATGTCCTTGTGGCAGGCACTTTTAAACCGGGTAACTCGCCGGGCTATCTGTCAGCCTCACAGAACGTCACGTTCAATTCAGGTTCAACGTATCAACAAGATATCGCAGGCAAGACCCAAGCGAGCAATTCTTCGCCAGTGGGTGCCACAGGCTATTACTCGTTCTTGAATGTGGGTGGCCAATTTGTGATTAACTCGGGCGCGACCTTGACGCCGCGTTTATCGAACCTGTTTAGCGTAAGCGAAGCGGGTTATGGCAGCAGTAGTTATGTGCC
>CAIZGG010000461.1 GCA_903932425.1 uncultured beta proteobacterium
AAACATATGTGGCACAACCAAACGAGTGAGGGCGAAAATCGCCCGTACGTTGATTGCAAACACCCGATCGACCTCGGCATCCGTGGTCTCCCACATGGGCTTTATTGGGCCAAGTGTTCCGGCATTATTGACTAAGTAATCGATCCGACCGAACCTCGCCAGCGTCGAGTGCACCAGCTTTTCAAGTGCGGCGCTATCGGTCACCTCAACCTCTAGAGCAAGCGCTTGACCGCCGTTTGCCGCGAGTTCTGCTTGAACACCCTGCGCCGCCTTCATATCGCGATCAGCGATGACGACCGCAACGCCTTGACTCGCTAATTTCAGAGCAATTGCACGACCAATACTCGCACCGGCTCCCGTGATAATCGCTATTTTTTGTTGAGAGTTATTTGAGTTTTTATGGCTGTCTGTTGTATTCATTTTTGCCACACCCCTGACGGCATCCGCCGGCATAAAACGTCATCGAGGCCCAAACAGGCCTCGATCCAAGCTTCACTGCGCTAATATTGCTTTTATCGATTTAACGCACGCTCAACGGCTTCGAGCGGATCAATGGATATCGGCGCTATCCCGGTGATCGGCCGGTCTATCATTAAAATCGCGGCGAAAAACATCCAGATCATAAAATTCTGTATCAACACGACGACCACACGCGTGCGTGAATAATGAATCAAGATCAAACATGCGGATAACAAAGAGATGAGTAGTAAGCAAAAGTTATTTGCAATGATAAACAGCGGCGGCAAGGAGACCTGGGCATTTAGCAACCGTGAATAACGAGCCTGCCTCACTGCGTCCACTTCTTTTAAGATCTGCGCGTAGATTTGACTCTCTCTGATGGTCTTAAGCTCTATGAGATCTATATTGCGATCGATCGAAAAAAACAGCTCTGTCGTCTTGGGATTTAATTTATTTTTTGCCATTCAAGGCATTTCATCTTGAACAATTGAACTGGTATAGGACACCAGATTTTTCAGCGCCACCAGACTTTCAGCAGAACCCATACGCTGCAGCGAACCGGCTAAATTTTCTATACTCAACGCTTCGATCATCATATCTTGATCGGCTTTGTCTCTGTTAGCCAATGCACTAGCTAAAGAAAAACCAAGGACGATGCAGCCTAGCGTAAACATCCCAGTTAGAGTCGTTGTGACCACCCCCTCATCCGTCTCTGAAATCGCTGAGACAGAAAATACTTTTTTGATCACGACAAAAAATATCAAGACTGTAATAACCGAAACCACAGCGTAATATGCGGCGACCTCCGCCGGACTAAACCCATAAATAAATTCGAACATTTCATCTACCGTTTTATATTTTTCTAAGCGCTCGGTCAGAAACAGCTACAGCTCTCTGAGAACCTCTCCTCGATTCTACAAGAAAAGCATTTATTCAAAATAATCCCCACGGATTGCCTCAGACACCGACCAACCCAGAGTCTTTCAAACCAAAGGTTGGCGATCCCGAGCATTCAAAAATTCAGGGCGTGGTGCAATATCGCCATCCTGCGGGACATTTGAGACCGCGTTATAGGTCAAAATTGCGATGCGACGCTCAAACGGCGATATGTTGGGCGGCGAAGCGTGAATCAGATTCCCGTCGAACCAAACGGCAGTACCTTTTTTACCCGTGGCAGAAAACAAACCACCCTGGGCCACTAGGTTTGTAATTTGCTGCTCACTCACCTGATAGGTCAAGGAGGCACTGACATTACCCTCCCAGCCCTCCGGTGCATCGGGCGATACTTTAGGCTCAATGCAGCCTGCTTGGTGAGATTGAGGGATGAAGAACAGTGGGCCATTAAATTCTGTAATGTCGTCGAGAAAAATCATGACACTCACGATTGCTGCCGTCGGGACCTTATCTTCGTTGCGCCAATAAATATAATCTTGATGCCAAGGCCACATCTCGCCCGAAAAGGCCTGTTTCAAATTGACTTTAAGCTGATGGATATATACCTCATCATTCAGAATCTTACGAGCAGCTTCAAGAAATTCTGGCCGTCTGATTAGCGCACTGTAGGTCTCACTATACAAATGACAACCGTGAAACGCTCTGTAGACGTCGCTCTCTTTCTCACGCACATGACCCGGCTTGGGATTGAGTGAAAAGTCCTGAAGACAGTCCACGAGCTTCTGGATATCGACGGAAGGC
>CAIZGG010000462.1 GCA_903932425.1 uncultured beta proteobacterium
CTTTGCGCGTGCCGCCAATGCCGCCGGAAAAGCCTTGAAACGAGTCCCCAAAATGGGTGTGCGCGTGCTTTGGGTGAGCCAACCGACGCGGTTGCCGGAAGTGTGGCAACAAAACGCAGACGGTCATGCCTTGCAAGGGCTGTCTTGCGCTGGGTACGGTTCAACGGTTACTGTCACGGCAGCGATGGGTTTTGCGGCCGCAGCTGAAGCCGTGAATACTATTTTGAACTCGCGAGTGACTCTTGAACAAGACCAACGACAATCACGATAACAATTAACAAAAACGATCACGACATGACCCAACGTAAAGCATTAGAAAAAATTTTATCGATGGCTGATTTCGAACGTGAGGCTGAAAAACGCCTGCCACGCCCGATTTTTGGCTATGTCTCGGGCGCCTGTGAAGACTGTCAGTCGTTGCGCGCTAATCGCGACGTTTTCGCTGAGTACGAATTTATTTCGCGCACACTGGTTGATGTATCGAACCGCCATCAGCAGGTCGAAATTTTTGGCAAAACGTACAGCGCACCCTTTGGTATGGCCCCGATGGGCATCACAGCCATGTCCGCGTATCGCGGTGATATCGTCTTAGCCGAGGCCGCCAAGCAAGCCAATATTCCGATGATCATGAGTGGTTCGTCATTGATCAAAATGGAAGACCTGATCGAGCGCGCACCCGATGCGTGGTTTCAGGCTTATCTACATGGCAAGACCGAAGACATCGCCCCTTTGATTGATCGGGTAGACGCGGCTGGGTTCAAAACGCTCGTGATTACCGTGGACACGCCAGCGTCTTCTAACCGTGAGAACAATGTCCGCACAGGGTTTTCGACACCCTTGAAGCCCAACTTGCGCTTAGCCTGGCAGGGTGTGACGCACCCGCGCTGGCTGTTTGGCACCCTGCTTAAAACTCTTTGGCACCATGGGATGCCTCACTTTGAAAACTCGTTCGCCACTCGCGGCGCCCCCATTATTTCTGCCAACGTGGCGCGTGATTTTTCAGCCCGTGGACAATTAAGCTGGGACCATGTGCGCGAGATTCGCAAGCGCTGGAAAGGCCCGTTAGTGATTAAAGGGATTTTGCATCCCGGTGATGCAGCGCTGGCTCGGCAATACGGGATGGATGGCGTGATCGTCTCAAATCATGGCGGCCGCCAGCTCGATGGGGCTGTTGCACCACTGCGCGTTTTGCCACAGATTGTTGAACAGTTTAAAGATGGCCCTGTCATGCTTGACAGTGGCGTACGCCGCGGTAGCGACATGATGAAGGCGCTAGCCTTGGGTGCACGTAGTGTGTTTTTAGGACGCCCCTTTAATTACGCCGCAGCGGTAGGTGGCCCTGAGGGGGTTGCTCATGGGATTTCGCTGCTGCAGCAAGAAGTGTTGCGCAATATGGCGATGATGGGCATTAATCAGCTCAGCGAATTAACGCCAGAGTCGTTGTTGTATGTCGGGCGTGCGGCTCGATAAGATACCTGCAATGAACAGAAAGCTGTTTGGTTTTCTCGAGCTAAAGCGCGCCAACGCGTATAACCTATTTGGACGTTTCAATAACATTGAAAAAAGTAAGCACCAAAAGCCTTAAACAAGTAAAGTTTTTTATTATTTAGATTTTTATAAACCCAAAACACTTTGCCGGAGCAGACATGTCACAACTTGGATTCGCCATTCATACCCACAAACATACGGTCAGCGATGCAACGTTGAAACGTTTTGCCAAGCTCGCTGTCGCCAATATCAGCGATGTCATGAGTCGCACGAATGGCACCGTAGATTTGCGCCCTTTTCATAAGGGCGGAAAAATTTTAGGCCGCGCCTTCACTGTGAAGACTGCGCCAGGTGACAATTTGATGGTGCATAAAGCCATCGACATGGCTGCGCCAGGTGATGTGATTGTGGTGGATGCGGGTGGCCCACAGCGTAATGCGATTATTGGTGAAATCATGTCGACGCTCGCGGCCAGTCGCAAGCTGGCAGGCATGGTCATTGATGGACCGATTCGTGATGTTGATAGCTTGGCAAAAAGTAAGTTTCCAGTCTTTGCGCGTTCAATCTCGCATCGCGGTCCTTATAAAGAGGGCCCAGGCGAAATCAATGTCACGGTGTCGATTGACGGTATGGTGGTGCATCCTGGCGATATCATCGTGGGCGATTATGACGGCCTGTTTGCGATCCGCCCAGAAGGTGCTGATGCCTTGGCTAAGCTTGTCGAAGCGGTCGAGAAAAAAGAAAAAAATATCCTCGAACAAATCGCCAAAGGTACACTCGATCGCTCGTGGGTGGATCAGGCGCTGCGTGCAAAAGGTGTTTTGAAATAACTAAGCGTGACGTCCTCCGCGCCATGGGCTTGGAGGACTCCGTCCACACAAAGTCCTTCGCGCATCATGTAAAAATGCGAAGGCAATCAATAAAAAATCAAGCATCAACAAGAGAGACAACATGAAAAAGCAAGTCGTACGTTTTGATTTTTGGCTGAACCCTGTGTTCGATCAGCATCTGAAAGGGGTCGCTGATATTGATCTGACCGTTTGTCGTTATTCAGATGACGAGCAGAAAACGCTAGAGATCTTTAAAACTGCCCACGTTTATCACATCTGTGCCGCGCGCGATGAGGTGCCAACGCAGTGGTGGGTCAACGAAGACTTGCTAAAAAAGACTCCGAACTTGTTGTGCGCTTCAGCCTCGGGTGCAGGCTACGATCCAATTGATCTCGCGGCCTGTACTCGAAATGGGGTGTTGGTTGTTAATCAATCAAGTTGCAATGCTGACTCAGTAGCTGAGCATGCGATGGGTTTATTGTTGTCGGTCAAGCATCGCATCACGGCTTGCGATCGCATCATGCGTGCCAACGCTTACACCACACGTGAAGACCTGATGGGTAACGAGATTCGTGGCTTAACGCTTGGTATTGTTGGGCTAGGTAATATTGGTCGACGAGTTGCTCAACTGGCAAAAGCCTTTGGTATGAACATCATTGGTCATGATCCATTTTTATCTGCTGAAGAGATTCAAGCGCGAGGCGCCAAGCCTGTCAGTTTTAACGAGTTGTTGACTCAATCGGATGTGATCACGGTGCATTGCCCGCGCTCGCCTGAAACGCTCAACTATTTTGGTGCTGAACAATATCGCGCCATGAAAAAGGGGGCTGTGTTCATGTCAACAGCGCGCGGTGGCATTCATGACGAAACCGCGTTATACGAGGCGTTACGTGATGGCCATTTGTCGGGCGCTGGATTGGATGTCTGGTCGGTTGAACCACCAGCGCAAGACAACCCTTTGCTTTCATTGCCAAACGTGACAGCGACCTATCACATCGCGGGTGTTACGCACGAAGCGCGGCGTAATGCCGCTTCGATGGCTGCTGAACAGATCGATGGCATGCTCAAAGGTCAACGTGCCCCTCGCATGGCTAATCCTGAGGTGTGGCCCGTGTTTCTTGAGCGTTACAACAAGATGTTTGGCTAGAACCTGGTGTGCCGTTCGCGGCAGCTGGTCGCTTCAACGCAAAATTAAAACGACGTTAAACGTAGCACTTACATAGACTGGATGTTAACGATGAAACATTTTCTGAAGACCTTGGTTCAACGAGGGATCATCAGCGGTGTGTTGTTGTTGGGATTGACTGCAGTGGCCAGTTCTGCAGGCTACCCCGACAAACCGATCACGATGATCGTGGCCTACGGGCCAGGTGGAGGTACCGATTTAATCGCCCGCCTTATTGCACCCTATATTGAAAAATATCTGGGCAACGAGGCGCGCATCGTGGTCAGCAACAAGGCTGGAGCAGGCGGCGCCATCGGTTTCACCGAAATTGCGAAGGCAGCGCCTGACGGCTACACGATTGGTTTTTTGAATACCCCCAATTTGATATCGATTCCGATCGAACGGCAGGCTAACTATGCTTGGCGCGGCTTTGATTTACTGGGTAACTTGGTCGATGATCCGGGCGCGTTTACGGTCAGCAGCGCTAGCCCATTTAAGGATTTAAAAGATTTAGTGGCCTACGCAAAGGCTAACCCGGGCAAAGTGACGGTCGGCACGACGGGCATCGGTTCCGATGATCATTTGGCGATGCTTTTTTTTGAGCGGGCAGCGGGCGTCAAGATGACTCATGTGCCGTATAAGGGTTCGGCCGAAGTTCGAACTGGCTTGCTGACTGGGCAGCTCGTGGTAGGGGCAATTAACGTCGGCGAGGCTTTGCAATACATGCAAGGTGGCGCCGCGATCCGCATGGTCGGTCAGATGTCACTGAAACGTACAAACTTGGCACCCGAGGTCCCTACGTTTGCAGAGCAGGGCTTCAATATGGAAAGCGCTTCATTGCGTGGCTTAGCGGCACCTAAAGGCTTGCCTGCAGATGTACGTGAAAAGCTGGTCAAAGCCGTTGCCCAGGCGGCTATTGATCCCGCCTATTTAAAGCAGGCCGCGGTCCTGTTTGCCCCCGTGCGCTATCTGGCGCCCGATGCCTATGAAAAAGAGCTGTTGGCCGGCGAAAAAGATTTGCTTGAATTATGGAAAGTCGCGCCCTGGAAAGAGTGACTCGGCTCGTTGCACGTCAAACCAGCCGCGCAGCGCATTTGATAGCCTTAGGTCAACGTCAGGCTGTTCAAAGTCGGTGCGTGTCAAAATCGCTTCGCGCACCTGACCTGTTTTTAATAAATGTTGTCGCATGACGCCGCCCAGTAAGCCGCAAGCTAAGGGCGGTGTCACCCAGTAATTCCCTTTTTTAAGATAAATATTTGAACGACTGCCTTCGCACAACTCAGCACGCTCGTTTAAAAAAATCAAATCAAAAAAGTCCTGATTCGCAGTTAGCCACTGGGTCGTAAGCTCGTACCATGGGCGGTGGGTCGTTTTATGTTGAAGTAGCGACTCATGGCTATCGAGAGTGAGTGATGCCAGCGCCACTAAAGGGCGTGGTTGTAATTCAGGCAGGGGTGCTGTGGTCACTTGAGTCAGCCCCTCAGGGTTCATCAAGAGCCGAACGCGAGTTTGACCCGATGACGTCGTCATGTGTAAAAAAGCCGCTTCGATCGCTTGTTCAATCGCGACGTAGCCCGGCCAGTGAAACCCCAGGGCTAGCGCCGAGGCTTGCAGACGTTGCAAATGCCCTGAAAGAAGCGAGATTTGACCTTGTGAATCGGCGCGCATGGTTTCGATTAATTCAAAGCGTTGGGCATTCGTTGTCATTTTCAATTTAGTTGCGGGCTGCCCGCCTTTATAGGTAAGACTTATGTGGTTTAGGTCAATAGAAATAAAAATATGACTGTGGTTGGGGTTAGGTCGTAGCAGGCCTGTCAATAACGATTCGGGCTTTCCAGTGGCATTCGTTCCACTCGAGTTCTGCGACCGAGTCGTTCACAATCCCGCCGCCCACGTGATACTGACCGGTACCATCTTGGTTGAGTAACAAGGTGCGAATCGCGACATTCAGTGAGAAGTCGCCATTTGGCGCCAGCCAGCCCAGGCTGCCGCAATATAGGCCACGAGATTGCGCCTCGGTTTGTTGGATACCTTTCATCGCTGCGATCTTGGGCGCGCCGGTGACCGAGCCGCAGGGGAATAGCGCGCGGAGAATCTGCTCAAGCGAGGTGTGCGCCGCAATGGTGGCTTGAATGGTTGAGGTCATCGTCCAAACTGAAGGGTAAGCCTCGAGCGAAAACAAAGGCTTTGCGATGACCGTGCCTGGCAGTGCGATGCGGCCAAGATCATTGCGCAGTAGATCAACGATCATCAGGTTTTCGGCGCGGTCTTTCTCGCTTGCTTGTAAGCGCTGCCCAAGCTGTCGATCTTCGAGTGGGTCGGTTGAACGAGGCGCTGTTCCTTTCATCGGTCGAGTCGTCAGCGGTGTGCCGGTGCGTTGTAAAAAGAGCTCTGGTGAGAACGATAAGACCGTCTGTTCTTCATCCTCGATAAACGCCGCATGCGCGCTTGGATGTTGCTGGGCGAGCTGGCGGTATAGGGCTTGTGCCGACCCTTGTGTCGATACGTTCAAGGCAAAGGTGCTGTTAATTTGATAGACCTCGCCTTGTGCGATCCATTCTTTGATCTTGTGGATCCTCTCAAAGTAATCTTCTTGCGACAGGCTTGCCGCAACCGAGGTAATCGCAGCCGGCGTCGTGGCGGCGTTGTCGGTCTCACTCTCGGCAATACCACCAGACCCCCAAGGCTTTTCAATAGTGGCTGAGTCAAAGACGAGTGCGGTTAGACGGCTACGCGCCTGTTGGGTCGCCTTTGAGGCGCCCTGAGAGGCCGGTTGTGCCCCTGTGGAAGCAGGTGGCGTCGATGTACGCGAGGTCACCTGAAGGGATGGTTCAAGCCATTCGCCAAGCTCGTAGTCGAGCATGAGGGCGATCCAATGCCCGGCGTCTTGTGCGGTTTGTATGGCGCTAAAGGCTGCTGGTAGCTCGGCCGCAGTACGCGCAGTGATGCGCCCACGCACTCCTGACAGGACTCTGGCCTGACCAGCGAGTCGGTCTTCAAACCGGCAATGTGTCACGCCTGTTGTCCTGTAAAGTCAAAGCTGAACAAGGTTAAGTCCGTTGCATAAATTCATGCAGTACGTCGCCAGTGTGCGACCTTGCACGTACCGCCATCACCTGCTCGGGCGTACCCTCAATCACAAGCTTTCCACCACCTGTTCCGCCCTCTGGCCCCAGATCCAGCAACCAGTCGGCTTCCGCGATAATGTCAAGGTTGTGTTCAATCACGACTACCGTGTTGCCGGCTTCCACCAGTCGATGTAAGACACGAATGAGTTTTTCGACATCGGCCATGGATAAACCGACGGTCGGTTCATCCAAGACGTAAAGTGTATGCGGCAAGCGCGAGGCGCGACCCGTGGTGATGACGCCTTCTGTCATGCGAGCCTTTGCCAACTCGGTGACTAGCTTGATACGTTGCGCTTCACCACCTGACAGTGTTGGTGATGGCTGACCGAGGGTGATGTAGCCCAGCCCTACGTCTTGCATCAATTGCAAGGGATGTCGAATTTTTGGATGCGCTGCAAAGTAGCCAATCGCATCATCGACCTCAAGTGAGAGCACCGCACCCGCATGCTTCTCGCGCATGCGTACCCCTAAGGTATCGGTATTAAAGCGCGCGCCCCCGCATGCATCGCAAGGGACTTTGATGTCTGGTAAAAAGCTCATCTCGAGGGTGCGCATGCCTTGCCCTTCGCACAAGGGGCAGCGACCATCACCGGTATTAAACGAAAATCTTCCGGCACCCCAACCGCGAATCCGAGCTTCTTGAGTGTCGGCAAATTGTTTTCGTACATCATCCCAAAAACCGATGTATGTTGCGGGGCACGAGCGTGGCGTTTTTCCAATAGGAGTTTGGTCTACTTCAAGGACTCGGTCGATAACTGTCCAACCCTCGATGCTTTCACAGCCGTGCCACTGCGGCTCTGCGCGCAGCGAAACCGCAGCACCCAGATTATCTAGCAGCACTTCGCGGGCTAACGTTGATTTGCCTGAGCCCGAGACACCGGTGACAACGCTCAGTCGTCCGATCGGAAAGTGCGCCGTCAGGTGGCGCAAGTTGTGCAGTTTCGCGCCTTTGACGGTGATCATTGGTGTATCTTTTGCGATCGGTCGGCGTGGCTGCAACGGGTGCGCCAACGGATGTTTCAAGTAATGCCCAGTGGTAGAGTCTGGTGCGTCCATCAGGTCTTGCAAGGTGCCTTGCGCGACAACGCGCCCGCCACGAATGCCTGCGCCGGGACCAATATCAATAATGTGTTCTGCACGGCGAATGGTGTCGTCGTCGTGCTCAACCACTACGAGTGTGTTGCCGTTTTTTTCAAGACGCGATAAAGCGCCTAACAAGATTCGATTGTCGCGTGGGTGCAGACCGATCGTCGGTTCATCAAGCACGTAGCAAACGCCTTGCATGTTCGAACCTAACTGAGCGGCTAGGCGTATGCGCTGCGCCTCGCCGCCAGAGAGCGTTGGTGCGGCGCGATCAAGTGCAAGATAACCCAATCCAACTTCTTGCATAAATTGCAGCCGACCACGAATTTCAGACAAGATGTCTCGTGCAATGTCTGCGTCGCGACCACGTAACACTAATGCCGTAAAAAAAGTGTGTGCGTCTGAAACAGCCAGACCTGCAAGTTCGGCGATTGACTTGTCGCGCCACAGCACCGCGCGCGAGATGGGGTTTAAGCGTGCACCATGGCAACTCGTGCAGGTAGTTGTCTCACCCTCGTACCAGGCGTTCCATGCAGTTTCTTCGCCGGTCTGTTCTTCGTCAAAGCCTTGTAACTTTAAGCCTGTGCCAAAACAGCCATGACACCACCCGTGTTTCGAGTTATACGAAAACATGCGCGGATCGGGTTCTGGAAAACTTGTGCCACAGCTTGGGCAGGCTCGTTTTACCGAGAAATGTGTTTGATCGAGTTTGGCCGACATGTCGGCATGCAACCGATCGAGCGACCAGACAACACTCATGACGCCTTGGCCATGTTCAAGCGCGCTGCGCACACCCTCACGCAACTGCGCTTCATTGTCTGAGCCCACTACCAAATCAGCAACAGGCAATTCGATGGTATGTTCTTTGAACCGATCTAAGCGCGGCCATTTTGCAGTGCCGATAAATTCATCGTCCACCCGCAGATGGGTATAGCCTTTGCCGGCCGCCCACTTTGCAAGGTCAGTATAGAAACCTTTTCGGGCCGTCACCAAGGGCGCTAGTAAGCCAATACGTTGCCCTTTGTGGTCGCGCATAATGCGAGCAACGATCTGATCAGCACTTTGAGGTTCGACGCTGACCTGACATTGGGGGCACATTTGCGTGCCCAGTTTCATATACAGCAGTCGCAAGAAATGATGAATTTCAGTCATCGTTGCGACGGTCGATTTTCGACCACCACGACTGGTGCGTTGCTCGATTGCGACCGTGGGTGGAATTCCAAAAATGGCATCAACGTCGGGTTTGCCTGCCGGTTGCACAATTGCTCGCGCATAGGCGTTGAGCGATTCAAGATAACGACGTTGCCCTTCGTTAAAGAGGATATCGAACGCGAGTGTCGATTTGCCCGAGCCTGAGACCCCAGTGATGACGGTGAACTTATCGTGCGGAATACTGACGCTGATATTTTTGAGGTTGTGTTCGCGCGCGTGCAAAATATCAATGCTAGTCGCAGCGCGACGTTTTTCTTTTAAGACGGTTTGCAATGAACGACCTGCTGTGCTGCTCGCGGCGATGGCGGGCTCACGTAACGCGCGGGCTGCTTGTCGAGGATCGTCGGTTGCGAGAACGTCAAGCATCGATGCACCAATCGCGTCGGGCGTCATGGCCACGGCATACTCGCGCAGCGCCGAACCAGTGTGCGAGGTTGGGTGTGCCATGACCGTTTCAGGGCTGCCCGATACAATCAATTCGCCACCTGCGCTGCCACCCTCTGGCCCTAAATCAAGCACCCAGTCTGCCGCACGAATCACGTCAAGATTGTGCTCAATGATCAGCAGGGTGTGACCCGCGCCTAATAATTTTCTGAAGGCGCGCATCAGGCGCGCCACATCATCGAAATGCAAGCCGGTAGTCGGCTCGTCGAATAAAAATAAACTGCCTTTCTTAGCGAGCTTGCCTGTTGAGATACCACTACGCGCGGCTTCGGCTAAGTGGCCCGCTAACTTTAGGCGTTGCGCTTCGCCGCCCGACAGGGTCGGCACAGGCTGACCAAGTTTGACGTACTCAAGCCCCACATCTTCAAGCGGCGCTAAGCCAAGCTGCACATCGCGCAGACCTTTAAAAAACTCAAGCGCTTCAGAGACCGTCATATCGAGCACTGCATCAATCGACGCGCGTCGACCCAAATGCTCGATCTCTACCTCACGAACCTCTGGCCTAAAACGTTTGCCATCGCAATCGGGGCAACGGATATAGACGTCAGATAAAAATTGCATTTCAACGTGTTCGAAGCCCGTGCCACCACAGGTTGGGCAGCGCCCATCGCCGCTGTTAAAGCTGAAGGTGCCAGCGGTGTAGCCGCGCTCGCGCGCGACCGGTGCTTGTGCAAACAATTTTCGAATCGGATCAAAGGCCCCTACATAACTGGCCGGATTCGAGCGCGCCGTTTTACCAATCTGCGCTTGGTCCACCATGACCACCTCAGCTAATTGCTCGGCACCAAGAATTCGATCAAAGGCGCCAGGCGATTCGGTGGGCTTGCCCATTATTTTCAAAAGCCCCGGATACAGCACATCCTGGATCAAGGTCGACTTGCCGGAACCTGAGACGCCCGTGACACAGACTAAACGACCTAGCGGGATCTCGATTGAAACGTTTTTTAGATTATTGGCGGTCACACCTTCAAGCAGTAGACGAGGAGTGTTAGGGGAAACTGGCAAAGGCCTTGGGGCCTCGACCTTCATGCGTCCACCCATGTATTGACCGGTGAGTGTTGTGGCGTCGCGCAGTGCAAGTGGCGTACCATCAAATACGATCTGACCCCCGCGTTCACCTGGGCCTGGGCCAACGTCAATGACACGGTCGGCGGCGATCATGACTTGCGGATCATGCTCGACCACAACCAGGGTGTTGCCAGCGTCACGCAGGCGGTGCATCACTTCAACCACCCGATGAATGTCGCGCGGGTGCAAGCCAATTGAGGGCTCATCCAGAACGAAGAGCGTATTGACTAAAGACGTGCCGAGTGCGGTGGTTAGATTGATACGTTGCACCTCTCCACCAGAAAGGGTACGACTTTGTCGATCGAGTGTCAGATAGCCTAAGCCAACGTCGCACAAAAACTTCAGGCGTGCGCGTACTTCAGTCAACACCAGATCCATCGCAGCATCCAGGCCACCGTCAAACTTCAGGGTATCGGCAAAGCTGTGTAATTGATCAATTGGGGTCAACATCAAATCTTGAATCGATTTGTGTTCGATTTTCCAGAGCAGCGCATCGGGTTTTAAGCGTGCTCCACGGCAGGTGGGGCAGGGGGTATAGCTGCGGTACTTTGAGAGTAAGACCCGCACGTGCATTTTGTACGACTTGGTCTCAAGCCAGTTAAAGAATTTTTGTACGCCGTACCACTGGGTTTTCCAGGCTCCGCTTCCGCCTTTCCAGAGTGGGTCGCCATCTAGCACCCAGTCTTTGTGCTCTTGAGGTAAATGGCGCCAGGGCGTATTGATTGAGACGTTGGCGCGCTTGGCGTACTTGAGCATCTCTTCGTGACACTCTTTGTAGCTTGGCGTTTGCCAGGGCTTTACGGCACCTCCCTCGAGCGTTTTGTTTTCGTCGGGGATCACTAAACCAAAATCAATTCCGATCACGCGACCAAAGCCGCGACAGGCCTCACAGGCGCCTAGCGGCGAATTGAACGAAAACGTGCTGGGCAGTGGATCGCTGTAGCTAATATTGCAATCAGCGCAGTGCAGCTTGTCGCTAAATTTCCAAACCTCAGTGTCAGCGCCGTCTTGATCAAGTGCGTGTACGGCAATCAAGCCATTACCCATTTTTAAGGCAATATCAAAGGCCTCCATCACGCGCGAGGCTTCGGCCCCTGCAAAGCGAAAACGATCTTGCACCACGCGAAGTGTGCGCAATTGTGGCGACAGCATTGCCGATTTTTTTGAGGTCTTTTTTGCGGGCTTCGCAGCCTCTGTGGCAGGCGCTGCGTTTGGCTGAGTCGGGCTTTCGTCCGCATGCACGCGCGTATAGCCTTGTTGATCTAAAAAGCCCCGAACTTCGTCTTCGGTGAAGTTGGCCGGTACTTGAACTGGAAACGTGACAACCAGGCGCGGATCTCCTGCCTGTGCAGAGCGTTGAGCGACCGCAGCAAAAATCGATGCCGTACTATCGCGGCATACTGCTTGCCCACAGCCGCGACAGACAAGTTGCGCGCCACGTGCAAAGAGCAGTTTCAAATGATCATTGAGCTCGGTCATGGTGCCCACCGTACTGCGTGAGCTGCGCACCGGGTTGGTCTGGTCAATCGCAATAGCGGGCAAGATGCCTTCAATGCGATCGACAAGCGGTTTATCCATGCGGTCTAGAAATTGCCGCGCGTAAGGCGAGAAGGTTTCGACGTAGCGCCGCTGGCCTTCGGCATACAGTGTGTCGAAGGCCAGAGAACTTTTGCCCGAGCCGCTGACGCCCGTGATGACCGTCAGGTCACCCGTGTTTAGAGTGAGATCCAGGTTTTTGAGATTGTTCTGGCGCGCGCCAGTGATGCGAATAGTAGGGTTCATGTTGCGATTTTAAGGCCGCAGTTGCTGATATTGGTCGATACCTTGGCAATACCCCTAAAGTGTTGGCAGGGCTCTATGAATTCTGCACCAGCCACTTTTAGAGTACTATTACAGGTTCCCTACCGGAGAATTGCTATGGCTTCAGAAACAAAACGTACGCGCCGCAACACGCTCGAGCGCCGTTGCTTGGGCAAGGCTTTCAAGCGCCTGTTTGTTAACGCCCCAAAAGGCGTGTTCAAAATGCTTGAAAAAGTCAAAAAAGCCTAAGTTTTATATAGGTTTTTTAGTCGCTCAGAGGCTCAGTCATGAAAATGACTGGGCTTTTATTTTGCCTGTGCGATATGGGACAAGGCTGCGCAGAACAAGCATGGCGTTTCCAGTCCTCGGATTTAAGGGTTATCCCTAGGTGCTTGGTCAGCCTTTTGCACCTGCGCCGCGAGTGATAATCGATCAATTAATAAAACAAACGGAGATGCAAGCATGAGTAGCTCAACAAGATGGGTAAAACGTCCCGAAGGCTCAACCTGGGGTGATTTTGGGCCTGACGATCAGCGCGGCCGAATCAATTTGCTGACCCCTGAAAAGATCAAACAAGGCGTGGCTGAGGTTGAGCACGGTATCCCTTTCTGTTTGAGCCTGCCACTTGATCTGCCAGGCGGTAACTTGTTGAACCCAAGGCGGTTCCCGCCTGTCATCCGTCCGACCTTGCGCGACGGACGCCCCAACATGAACTACCGCCTGTTTACCGACAATGATCAGCATACCGACGTGATCAGCGACGATCTGGTGGTGATGCATCTGCAATATTCAACCCAGTGGGATAGCTTGGCGCACGTGGGCTCGCTGTTTGATGCGAATGGCGATGGCATCCCCGAGGCTGTCTACTACAACGGCTATCGTGCCGGACAAGATATTCAAGGCCCGACCGACGGGAAAGATGCCGGCGTGCCACAACCGGGCGATCAGCGCAGCACATCAAATGCGATTGCTCTAGGTATTCAGAATATGGCTGAGTCTTGCGTACAAGGCCGTGGCGTGATGATTGATTTTCATGCGCACTTTGGAAATAAGCGTGAAAACATTGGCTACGACACCTTGATGCGTGTCATGGAGCAAGACAAGGTTGTCGTCGAAAAGGGCGATATGGTCTGCTTGCACACGGGCTTCGCCCAAATGCTGATGGATATGAATGGCAAGCCTGATCTTCAGTTGCTGAACAATAGCTGCGCGGCGTTAGA
>CAIZGG010000463.1 GCA_903932425.1 uncultured beta proteobacterium
ATCGCTCACGTCGCGTTGCAGCAAACTTATACGTTGCTGGTAGTAGCTAAAAATGGGTTGACCATTGATCCCTTTTACATCGATCAATGTGCGCTTAGTAATCAGAGGGAGAGTTTGCATAATCAGTCGGCTCGGTAGTGTTATCTTGAATCAAGCTCAGTTCTTAGGATCTGAAGTGCAGACACTCGACATCTTGGTATAGCTCTGACCATTCTGTTCTAAAAATACACGCAATGAACTAGCCGACAAGGCGTACAACGAACGGTCGGTGAACTGGTCTTCGCGTGCGGCGATAAAAGTATTAACGCCTACAACATTGCCGCAACGGTTCACCAACGGCCCTCCTGAACTGCCTCCGGACATCTTGGCGGTATGCAGGACCAGCACTAAGTTATTTGACTGGCGTTGCAATACACTGACTTCGCCTTGTGAGAACACTGTATTCGGCGTCACAGCGTTGGCATCACCCCGAATGTCAGAACCAGGGTAACCAGCGGCGACCACAGTCGACAGCACCTGTGGCTCGGTGGCGATCGCGAGTTGACGAGTACCGGCAGGTGCCCGCTCGACCTTGAGTAAGGCAAAGTCTGGATTGGTGATTTCAGAATCTTTAGTAGCGGCCACTAGCTTGACGGGCAGGGGCTGAGGACCCATCAAGGTGCTGGTGATTGCGAAGTTCTTGCCGATTTCAATGACGTGTCGATTTGTCACGATTACATTCGGTTCAATGAAAAATCCGCTTCCATGACCTAAAAACTTCATGTTCGCGTCAAACACCAAAACGCGGACGGTTGCAGCGTCAAGCAATGCCACTAGTTTGTCTTGTGGGAGCACTACGGCACTTGGATCAGTTGGTGGAGGTACGACCGGCGCTGAAGGCGGCTGCCCCGGAGTCGCTGGGGCAACTGGCGTTGGCGTACTGCTTGGAGCTGACCGTTGACTTGGCACTTGCGCTAAGCCCCCGCTCGGAGCCCCTTGTTCTTGCCTGACGAGTGGACCAATTTCGCCGCGTCTGAATGCCTGCAATTCTGGGCTTTCGCAACTACCATCCAAGAGCAGTTGTAAGCGTTGGCTCTCTGTCTGAAGCCCAGCCACAATTTCACGGTTCATCTGCGCCGGTGCCATAACAACCACTGGGCGATTGATCCACCACAAATAGACAAATAAGTTCAAGGCAATCAGGATTGCAACCGAAATCAAAAATCCGCGTTGGGTGAGTCGCATACCAATATCCAAAAAAGCAAACAATTTAAAAGCAACACAAAACGACTTTACGAGAAACCCCTGCCGCAACTTGCTTAGGGCTGAAAATAGGGTCGACGCTTTCACAGCACGCGCGTACACGGCGACCCATTACCCCAAAACGTTGTCATTTTGGCACCAAAACACATTCGGAACAACGCATAATCATTCTTTTAATTGCAAGCTCAGTGTTTTAGCTCTGATACGGATTTATACCGTAAGTCTGAGGCCCGACCAACCCGAGGGGGCGTTGTATGCTTCGGAAAGAGACTCGTCAGAATAATCGATGCATGCCTGAACGAATGATTTCGTCAATAGTCATTTTTTGAAATAGCTAATCTTTTTAAAAAGGATCACATATGAAACTCTACGGACTCCCTGGTGCCTGTTCACTGGTTGATCACATTGCATTGAACTGGATAGGTAAACCCTTTGAATATATTCCGGTGTCGCGCGAAGGCTTAAAGGTAGCACCCTTTATTAACATCAGTCCGTTAGGGGCAGTACCTGCGATTGATGATGACGGTTTCACCCTGACACAAAATATCGCTATTCTTGAGTACCTAGCCGAAAAAAATCCAGAAGCTAAGTTGTTTGGTGGCGATTCACTCAAAGCACGCTCTGAGGCGCGGCGCTGGCTAGGCTTATGTAACTCTGATATTCATAAAACCTACACCATGATTTTTGGCGCAGCGCGCTTGATGGCTGAAAAGGCCGGGCAAGACGAACTGGCAGCCGGCGCCATCAAGCGCGTACGTGATCTTTACGCCGTGGCAGATAAGCACCTCGCCGGTCGAAATTGGTTGTCAGACGGGCGTTCGGTAGCTGACGCCTACTTGTATGTCACGACGCGCTGGGCCAAAGCCAAAAACGTTGACCTAAGTGGCATGCCAAACCTTGAAGCGCATTTTCAACGTATGAGTGCGGACCCGGCTGTTGAGGCAGCGTTGGTCGCTGAGGGCTTGTCCTAAGTCATGCGTGTCTGCCCGTATCAAAAGGTATGCGCGCATACAGCAGTGACATCCCCCTGCCCTAAACGGCGTGGTTTGCTGTGCAACTGATTAGTTTGGCTTACGACAATGTGCAGGCCCAAGCGTGTCTTGGGCTGCTCGTTCGATTCCGAGATTGAGCTCGTTGACATTTGATACCGTGTAGACCTTACCACCTGTTAATTCTGCAGCACAGTTTGCCGCTCCGACACCGCCAATATCAATCACATTGATTTTAAGGTGTGGTTTATTACGCTTGAGATTGCGTGCGACAAAACACGGATCACCGCCGCAGCTTTCCGCTCCATCAGACACTAAAAGAATTGTTGATTCGCGAGTGACGCCATCGGCTAGTTGACCACCTTGAAGTAAGCCATCGGCCAAAGGAGTGCCTTCGTATGGTGTTAAATTATTCAAACGGCTCAGCATCTGCCCGCGTTGATCGGGACCAAACCGGCCTAGGTTACGCGCTCCATTTAAGCACCGATCGACTACAACCAATCCAGAACTGGTGTCTTTAGGTAGACGTTGTAGGACATTGATTGTGGCTTGCTTGGCACTCGCTATCCGCGTCGGCTCGGCAACCAAGCGCAAAAACTTTTGACGATCACTCGGGCTCAATCTACCTGGGGTATGCGCGATCAACATCTTATACAGCCAGTCTTGTTCAGCCTCGGTCCTTTTATGCAGCGGCCAAAGTCGTTCAAATTTCTGTAAATCACTAGGGCTCAATTTACTCGCAATAAAGTTCGGGTCAGCGTGCATCATTTCAAACGCCCACCTTTCTTCGGCCGCCGTAGCGCTGATATTGACCCGCATTGAACTCGATGCATCAAACACAACAATCATTTCTGGTGCCAGCGCCGCAGGCCGATCTTCTGGACACACCGTCTTGGCGTTATCGACGGTAATCACCTTGGGCGTGGCCGGTTTTGCGGGGACTTCTACCTTGGGGGGTGCGACAACTGGTTCAGGTTTAGGTGGCTCGACGCGTGGGCGCAACAATTCCGGCCCGGGCTCAGGCACCTCGATTAAAGGCGGTACAGGCTCTTCTGGAATGACGGTTGGTTCGCTGGGCTTGCTTAATGTTGGCGGTTCAGGGGGCACTACGGGATCAGTAGGCTTAAGCGTCTCAGGTACTGGCGCTGCTGGCTGTGGTGGTGCCTGAATATTAGGTGGCGTCGTTTGGACAGCATTTGGAGTAAGCACCTGACCGGTATTGTGCACACGCCAAGATTTGGGACAAAAAAACCACCATAGCAAAAATAGAAAGAGCAGCAACAATAACAATGCAACAAGCCAGCGGCTGTTACGACTCAAGCGGGTAGAAGACACTGCTGCTGCCGCTGCTGCGGCAACGGGCAATGCGAGGACTTTACGATTTGGATCAGGCGGTAGTGAACTCGCCCAGTACAACAATACAGGTTGTCCATTGACCGAATAAATTGCGTCAACTGACGGCGCCGCCGCAGCTTGCGTTAAAAGGCTAATCTCTTTTGCATACTTGGCCGGTTCAGCACCGAGCTCTTTCGCGAGACTAGCAATGGCGGCTAACTTTTGAAATAGTAGCGCCTTAAAGGCTTCGATCTGCTCAGTAGGCAAATCTTTGAAGGCAATGGGATTGCCTTGCAGAGATGTCGTCCAATGTACTACACCGTCTGCAGCAACTTCTGGCGCTGCATAAAGCGAAACCACACTCGGGGGCAATTTCTTGCCCGTCGCGCTGATAAATCCTACGTGCGAAGTCCTTAGCGCCTCGATGAGTTGAGGAGCTAAGGATCGACGTGCGATACGATTCATACAGTTACTGCGGAAGCGACGCTTTTTCTTTTTCAAGCGCAGTGATCTGTGCCTGCATATCCTCAATCTTTTTCATCGCCCCAGCAACATCGCTAGGTGGGGTACTTTTGATTGAGTCAGCCATTGCTTGCGCTTTGGCTACTCGCGCTTGCAATGACGCATTTGTAGCAGTCGATGCTTTGATCTGTTGCAAATAGCTATCTACACTCTTTGTGACGCTATCGAGTTTAGCTTTGCGCGCTGCGACATCCAATTTCACCAAGTCGTTTGCGCTGTCCAGATCACGCAAAGCTTGACGCAAGCTCGCGTTCGCCTCACGTTTCTGGCGCAGCACCTCGTCTTGATCAGCGGCCCTGGCATCATACGACCCCGAGAATTGGCAATTCATTTTTGTCATTAAGCCAGA
>CAIZGG010000464.1 GCA_903932425.1 uncultured beta proteobacterium
CGGTTGAAGAGGCCGTGGCCGCCGGTATTACGGACTTGATTTTTGTGACTGGGCGCAATAAACGCGCCATCGAAGATCATTTTGACTCGACTCCCGAAATGGAAGCTGAACTTGCCCGAAAAGGCAAAGCCGAGCTGCTGGCGATCGTTCAAGGTATTTTGCCGTCGCATGTCAGCTGCATTTATATTCGTCAATCTGCACCATTGGGCTTAGGCCATGCCGTTTTGACCGCGGCCCCCATTGTCGGCGACGAGCCCTTTGCTGTTTTGCTTGCAGACGACTTACTCGATGCCGATCGTCCAGTGATCGGTCAGCTGATCGACGCAGCCTTAACCTATCAAGGCAGCATCTTGGGTGTGCAAGAGGTACCGCTCAAAGATACCGACAAGTACGGCATCGTTGCCACCGACCCCGTCAGTGCCCGCACCGAGCGCGTGCGCCATATTGTTGAAAAACCAAAGCCCGATGTCGCACCTTCAACTTTGGCTGTCGTTGGCCGTTACGTACTAGATGCCCGCGTGTTTGCACATTTGCGCCAAACGCAGGCTGGCGCCGGTGGCGAGATCCAGCTCACCGATGGTATTGCATCACTCATGAAAGAAAAAGCCGTCTTTGCTCATCGCTATGAAGGCGTACGCTACGACTGCGGCAACAAAGAGGGTTGGTTCAAGGCCAACGTGGCACTTGGGCGTAAGTATCACAACCTGATTCCTTAAACCCAGCGTTTTTTCGCTGACAAGCGCATCAGCGTACGCAGCGCAACGATCAAACCGATGACTTCAGTCATTGCGGCGGGGATCCACATGGTGAGCCCCCCGATCATCTGATCAGTTTGCGCCTCCATCGCGATTGCTCGACCACACAGGTCGAACAGGGGATACAAGTCGCGTTCGGTGAATGCAATCATGGCGCCAGCCACCATTTGTGGCGCCATGGTCACAATCGGCGAAATCACCCGCCCGCCAGGGCTCATGGCCGAGGGTGGGCAGACACGCCGATCAAGAATTAAATTCCAGTACATGAACCCGGTGATCACCACAGACCAGTTCATCAGACGATATAGCCGCCAATCAAGCATCGAGTAAAACTGGACGGACGGGATCAACCAAACCACCACTAAAAAGATAAATAGTGCTGGCACGATGATTGGGTTTGTCAGAGTCGCGATCACACTGCGGCCCAACCAGGTTTGGTTAAAGCGTTGCAAGCCGCAACGCCACGACAGCGGTAACCCAGCGCGCAACACCTGACCTGGATAGGATGCCATCACGACCAAAGGCCCTAGATGATGCAAGACCAGGTGCTGAATCCGATGCATAAAAAACATACGCTCGGCATAATAATCAAGCATGGTGTGCAGCGAAAGGTATAACAGGGTCATCCCGCTCCAGAACAGCCATTGCCTGACACGCGTCACCCGATGCACACGCTGACCGCGCACAAACAACACACCACAGACCACAAAACAAAGCAGCAAGGTGGGAGAGACTTCCCAGGGTACAAGCCAGCCAATCCAATCCATTACAAAACCTTATTGAGTGTGGCGCTCTGATACAGAACCCGCCCAGAGATTGTAGTATGTTGGTAGCTCAACCAACGCACTCGATAACCTTATGCTTCTTGCACCATCCAACCTTGGCCGCCTGACCGCTCGCCGCAAACAGTTACTGACCTGGATGCATAGCCTGGGGGGTGGAGTCGCAATCGTGCCGACGGCCCCTGAGCGCACGCGCAATCGAGATAACCACCACAGCTATCGTCATGACAGCGACTTTTTCTACCTCACGGGTTTCGGTGAGGCGCACGCGTGGCTGGTTTTAGTGGCGGGCGAAGTCGACCAAAGTATTCTGTTCTGCGAAGGGAAAAATCCAGAGATCGAGATCTGGAATGGCGTGCGCTGGGGCCCCGAAGCGGCTGCCGAGCACTTTTCCTTTGATCTGACACACGACGTCAAAGACCTTGATGCTCTGGTGCCCCCGTTACTGGTGGGGCAGCGCAACCTCTTTAGCACCCTGTCACGCTCGGCTCAGCCCAACTTACTTAAGCAGTTGCAAGGCTGGCTTGCAGCAGCCCAAAGCAGTGTGCGTGATACCCGCGCGCTGCCGCACCAATGGTTAGACCTCAGTGAAACCCTGGCAGAGATGCGCTTAGTCAAGGATGCTTCTGAACTTGCGACCATGCGTAAGGCGGCCGCGATTTCTGCACAAGGTCATGTGCGCGCCATGCAGGCAGCGCACCCGGGCTGCCACGAGTATGAACTTGAAGCCGAACTGCTCTATCACTTTCGCAAGCACGGTGCGCAATCGGTGGCCTATGACAGCATTGTGGCAGCGGGCGCCAACGCCTGTGTCTTGCATCATCGTGCGGGTAATGCCGTGATGCAAGAGGGTGAGCTTGTATTAATCGATGCTGGCTGCGAGCTTGACGGCTATGCGTCAGACATCACGCGCACGTTTCCGGCTACCGGAAAATTTTCAGGACCACAGCGTGCGTTGTACGACATCGTTTTGGCTGCGCAACAGGCCGCCTACGAAAAAACCTCGCCGCAACATCACTTCAATGCCGGTCACGATGCGGCTGTGCAAGTGCTCACGCAAGGTTTGTTAGACGAGGGTTTGCTGCAAGGCACGCTCGCCCAGGCCCTCGAAACCGCGGCCTACCGGCCTTTTTATATGCACCGCACCGGCCACTGGCTTGGCATGGATGTGCACGATGTAGGAAGCTATCGCAGCCCGCCTGCTTCAGCGCAAGAGCGCCCTTGGCGACAGCTACAAGCGGGCATGGTCTTAACAATCGAGCCTGGGCTTTATGTGCGCCCCGCAGCAGGCGTTGCAGAAAAATTCTGGAACATCGGAATCAGAATCGAGGACGACGCTGTCGTAACCGAAACAGGATGCGACTTGATCACGCGTGGCGTGCCTGTTATCGCTGACGAGATCGAAGCGATCATGCGCGCACGGTAACAATTGTTACATCTTAGATGTCACACGCGCACCACCGCAACGACCGCAACCACTTATCTGATTGCCACCTTCACCAGATAAGTTCAGTTAATCTGAATTTAAATCAAAGCCCTCGAGCCACCCAAGTGCGGTCCAGACATACATCACGATCATTGCGATACCGAACATCAACGCAACGGTACCGATTAACAGCGTAAAAATCGCGATCAACACGGCACCCCAACCGCTTGGGCGCTCACGCACTAAACCCTTGTTATAAAAGCCGTCAAACCGGGCATCGCTCATCAGGCACAAAACAATTGCCTCGATAAAGCCATCAACAATTGGAATGAACAACAAGAAAAATGCCGGGTTCTCGTACCAGATCTCGGCAAAGGCACTCGCAATCATCAGCGCAACACCCAGCACACTCACCATCCAGGCGTGGCGCCGCCCCAAGTACCACCAATGTGCGCCCACACAACCCAACAAGGCGGCAAGCAAGCCAACCGTCGTTTTATGACGAAACCGCGTCGTGGACGTGGCAGGTGAAGAAGAAGATGCAGTCATGAGGTTCTGTAAAATGTTAAGGACAATGAATCGAAGCGGAGCGCGCTGAGGCCTTGCCTTCGCTCACTCGACGCGAACTTGCTGTTTTGAACGAAAATCACGGCAAAGGTGGCTTTAGTGTAGAACACGTGCCGACCAGACGCGATACCTGAATCAAGGTGATCCTCACAATATAAGAGATGCAGTAGTCGCGGCCGCTCACGGTTAACCCGATGCCCGATCGACGGTTATTCGCTGCCAACTGTTGACAGTGGCATAAAATACACCGATGCAATCACAAGACTTTGACCTGGCTATTTTAGGCGGCGGCCCCGTTGGCAGCGCATTAGCCTTACTGCTCGCTCGACTCTCACCGCAGCCGGCGCGCATCGTCTTATTGCAAACAGAAACCGCCTCACTCTATGGCCATCGCCCAGAGCTTGATCCCCGTGTCCTCGCAATTAATCACGGCAGTCGTGTACTGCTTAACAGCCTGGGGGCCTGGCCGCAGCAGGCGGCGTTCATACAAACAATACATGTGTCGCAACGCGGTCGCCTTGGGCGCACTGTCATCCGGCACCACGATTTTAACGTGCCCGAACTTGGATGCGTCGTACGTTATGGTCAGCTTTACGACAAGCTCACTCGAGCGGTAGGCGCAAGCGGCGTGCAAGTGTTAGCCGGCGAAAGTGCACGTGTGACCAACCAAGACGCCTCAGGCGTCAGCCTTGAACAGGGCGCGCGACAGTTGCGCGCAAAATTGGTCATTCAGGCTGATGGACTCACAGGTATCCGACCCACTCGTGAATACACTCAGTATGCATTGCTCACACGCGCCCGCGCGAGCAGACCCCGGGCAGGTTGGGCCTTCGAACGCTTTACAAACGAAGGGCCCTTAGCAGTGTTGCCTCACCCTGAGGCGTTGGGCGAGCAATCAATCGTCTGGTGCTGTACGCCTGAGCGTGCCAAAGCCTTGCAAGCCTTAGCGCCCGAACACTTTTCACAAGCGCTGACTGAGACGTTTGGTTCAAGGCTGGGCACGCTGACGGTACAAGCGCCGGTTGCCTGCGTTCCACTCGCCATGACTTTACGCCCCAAGACGGTCGACGGACGTTGCGTCGCAATTGGTAATGCCGCACAAACCCTGCATCCTGTTGCAGGCCAAGGCTTGAACTTAGGGCTACGCGACGCCGCAACACTTACGATTGCTTTGCGTGACTGGCTTGTCGCGCCCGAGCAAACGCCTGGCCCCGCCTTGCAACGCTATGAGCAATTGCGCGGCCCCGATCGTCAACTGACAGTTCGGTTAACTGATTTGCTGTCGCGAGTGTTCACCACAAAGGCCACTGTGGTTGAGCACGCCGCTGGTTTGGCACTGTTGGGGATGGATCTTTTGCCGGCGCTACGCGCGCCGCTCGCGCGCCACCTGTTGCAAGGGCTTCGACTATAGCCTTGGCCTGACCAAACTAAAAGGGCTCAGGCGGCCGCCCCAACCTCACCACAGCCCTGCATCAGGCCTTAAGCGAGCCCGAAGCGTTACAATTTAGCCATGAATATCGGCCCTTGGTCTCTCAATAACAACGTTTTTGTCGCCCCGATGGCGGGGGTGACAGATCGGCCGTTTCGGCAATTATGCAAGCGTCTAGGCGCAGGCTATGCCGTGTCTGAGATGGCGGCGAGCAACCCGCAGTTATGGCAAACGGTGAAGTCATCGCGTCGCCTGAATCACGATGGCGAAAGCGATCCGATTGCCGTACAAATTGCTGGCGCTGACCCACAAATGATGGCACAGGCAGCGGTTTTTAATATCGGCAAGGGCGCTCGGGTGATTGACATCAACATGGGCTGCCCGGTCAAAAAAGTTTGTAATGTGGCCTCAGGCTCTGCACTGTTACGTCACGAGGATCTGGTCGCCCGGATTCTAGAAACCGTTGTAAACGCGTGCACACCACTTGGGATCCCTGTCACGCTTAAAACTCGCACCGGGTGGGACAGAGAGCATCGCAATGCCTTGCGCATCGCGCACCTTGCACAAGAAACCGGTATCTCAGCTCTTACCCTGCATGGTCGCACCCGCGCAGATCTGTATTTAGGCGAGGCTGAATACGACACCATCCGCGAGGTCAAAGCCAGCATTTCGATTCCGGTGGTCGCAAATGGCGACATCGACAGCCCCCAAAAAGCCCGTACGGTGCTGGCCTACACAGGCGCCGATGCCGTCATGATCGGCCGAGCCGCGCAAGGTCGCCCTTGGATTTTCAGAGAAATTGATCATTTTCTGCGTACCGGCCGCACGCTGGCGCCCCCGACCTGGACAGAAATGCGAGAGCTCTTGCTGCATCATTTGGCCGATCACTATCAGTTTTATGGCGAAAGCGTTGGGGTCAAAACTGCACGCAAACACATCGGGTGGTACGTCAGCGGCCTGCCCAAGGGTGCGGCGCTGGCCGCTCATATCAACCGCCTTGAGACCACTACCGAGCAATTTGCAGCCGTCGACTGCTGGTTTTTGACGCAAGCCGAGACGAGCGCAGACAGTCTGCCCGCAACCTGCGACAATATTGGTCTTAGTTCGCCATACCTGCACGCCGCCTGAAGGCCGTTCTTATGAAAAAAAATAATATCCTCGACGAAGCGGTACGTCTCAGCCTTGACAGTTACTTTGCCGACTTGGGTGACACTGAACCCAACGATCTGTATGACATGGTGGTCGGATGCGTCGAACGCCCTCTTTTAGCCATTGCCATGCAACGAGCCAATAATAATCAATCGCGTGCCGCCCTGATGTTAGGCGTCACGCGTAATACTCTTCGAAAAAAACTGTTAGCACATAAGCTTATATGACTATTCAAACCGCACTTCTCTCTGTTTCAGATAAAGCTGGCATCGTTGATTTTGCCAAAGCACTCGCCAAACGTGGCGTCAGGCTGCTTTCAACCGGGGGCACGGCCAAATTACTGGCCGAGGCCGGCTTAACAGTTACCGAAGTCGCACAGCACACAGGCTCGCCTGAAATTTTGGACGGCCGAGTTAAAACCTTGCATCCAAAAATTCACGGCGGCCTACTTGCTCGACGCGATAGCGCCGAACATTTGCAAACCATCCAAGAGCATGGCATTGATCGTATCGATCTGCTCGTCGTCAATCTGTATCCCTTTCGTGCGGCCGTCGCCAAGCCTGATTGCACCTTCGCCGATGCAGTCGAAAACATTGATATTGGCGGGCCTGCCATGTTGCGTGCGGCGGCAAAAAATCACGGCACCGAGGTCGGTGGCGTTACTGTGGTCATCGACCCCACTGATTACCCACGCGTTTTAAAAGAGATGGATGCCGCGGGCGACACGTCGTATGGGCTCAGGCTGGCACTCGCCACCAAGGTCTACGCGCACACTAGCGCCTACGATGGCGCGATTGCGGCCTACCTTAGCAGCTTGGTTGCCCCTGAGCCCGCACAAGAAGCGGTACCCGAGCGTAGCACCTGGCCCAATACACTGACGTTACAAGTTCACCAGCAACAAGTATTGCGCTATGGCGAAAATGCCCAGCAGCGCTCGGCGTTTTATGTCGATCCCACTTGCCCAGCAGGCCTGTTGGGCAACTTCGTACAGTTACAGGGCAAAGAACTTTCGTACAACAACATCGCCGACTCTGATGCGGCCTGGGATTGTGTACGCAGCTTTGCCGAGCCAGCCTGTGTCATCGTCAAGCATGCAAATCCGTGCGGCGTGGCCGTCGCCGACAAGGCGGTCAACGCCTACCTCAAAGCGTTCAAAACAGACCCAACCTCGGCCTTTGGCGGCATCATTGCCTTTAATCGCACCGTCAACCTAGCGTGTGCCAAAGCGATCAGCAATCAATTTGTCGAAGTTTTGCTTGCACCAGCTTACGACAAAGCCGCGCTCGAATTTTTGACTGCCAAGAAAAACGTACGCGTTTTGCAAGTACCAATGGGCGATGGGCAAAACGACATTGATGTGAAACGTGTTGGTGGTGGCTGGTTGGTGCAAACACCCGACTCGCAAACCGTACAGGCAAGTGAGCTTAAGGTCGCGACTCGCAAACAACCTACCCCCGCGCAACTGAGCGATTTGCTATTTGCCTGGAAGGTTGCCAAGTTTGTTAAATCAAACGCCATCGTCTTTTGTGGCGAAGGCATGACCCTAGGCGTAGGGGCCGGCCAGATGAGTCGTATTGATTCAGCGCGCATCGCCTCAATCAAAGCCGAAAACGCGGGCCTGACTCTAAAAGGTTCAGCCGTTGCGTCTGATGCGTTCTTTCCGTTTCGCGACGGCTTGGATGTTGTGATTGATGCCGGTGCGACCTGCGTCATTCAGCCGGGGGGTAGCATGCGCGACGACGAAGTGATCGCTGCGGCCAACGAACGCGGCATTGTGATGGTGCTGACTGGCATGCGTCACTTCAGGCATTAAGTCGTAGCCCATGAAGGCTCAACGCTCTGCATGCACAGTTTTATGCGCATCTTAGGCGTTGATCCAGGCTTGCGCCGCACGGGGTTTGGCGTGATTGATTTGGTCGGCTCGCGTCTGACCTATGTCGCGAGTGGCACGATCGTCGTGCCCACTGACATCACACTACCTCTCAGGCTCAAAGTGATCCTGGACAACTTGCGCCAGGTGATTGAAGAAACGCAACCAGACGTCGCTGCCCTAGAAATCGTGTTCATGAATACCAACCCAGCAACGACATTGTTGCTAGGTCAAGCACGTGGTGCAGCCCTTTGTGCACTGGCAGATCGGGATTTAGCCGTACATGAATACAGCGCACTACAAATTAAGAAGTCTGTCGTTGGAGCCGGGCGTGCCGCAAAAGAACAAGTTCAACTGATGGTGCAGCGTTTGTTATCGCTAGATGGTGTGCCTGCGCCTGACTCTGCCGATGCGCTCGCGTGCGCCATCTGCCACGCACACGTCAGCCCGATGGCTGAAAAACTTGGCGTCACCAGCTACCAACAGCGTACCGCGCGCGGTCGAACGCGCGTGCGCGGCGGCCGACTACTCGGCTAACAAAAGGAACACAATCATGATCGGTCGACTCACGGGTACCTTGTACGAAAAAATGCCTCCACGTATTGGTTTGGATGTACAAGGTGTGGGCTACGAAATTGATGTCTCGATGACGACGTTTTATGCGCTGCCAGAGCTTGGCGCGCAAGTCACCATCCTGACGCACCTTACCGTGCGAGAAGATGCACACATTCTGTTTGGGTTTTCAAGCGCACAAGAACGTGCGGCGTTTCGCGAGCTCGTCAAAGTGAGCGGCATTGGCGCGCGCACAGCGCTTGCGGTGTTATCGGGTATGTCAGTCGCAGATCTGGCGCAAGCCATTACGCTGCAAGAGCCTGCGCGCCTTACACGCATACCAGGTATTGGTACGAAGACGGCTCAACGCCTGCTACTTGAGATGAAAGGTAAGCTCGGCGCTGACCTAGGCGCCACGCCTAGTGTCTCAGCGGGCAACCAGACAGATGTACTGCATGCCTTGACTGCACTAGGCTACTCAGAGCGCGAATCGCTCACGGCGCTGAAAACGCTACCAGAGGGCGTGAGCGTTTCCGATGGTATCCGGCTCGCGCTGAAGAGTTTGTCGCGCTAGTCCACACTGGCGCCCGACAACTTTACTGCCTCGGCCCAGTTTTTAACTTCGACATCAATCACTTTTTGAAATTCAGCGGGCGAACTGTTGTTGATTTCGCCGCCCATTTCAAGCAGGCGCTGTTGCATCCCGGGTTCAGCCACCAGGCGGTGTACTGTTTGATAGATTTTTTGCCGCAATTCTTGTGGCATGGTAGCTGGACCAAACAAACCAAACCAGGTCGCCGCATTGAAACCGGGCATCCCCGCCTCTGTCATGGTGGGTACGCCAGGCAGCGCCTCAACACGTGTGGGGTGGGCCAGCGCAATCGCGCGCAATTTACCCGATTTAATGTAGGGCAGCGCTGCAGACAAGGTTACAAACGCCACCTGTACTTGCCCGCCAATTAAATCCGTCAACATCGGCGGATCGCCCTTGTAGGGCACGTGTACGAAGGGGACCCCTGTCTTGGCTTTAAAGAGCTCACCGGTCAAGTGCTGTGGAGTACCGTTACCGGTCGACGCCATCGACAAGCCATTTTTTTGCGCTTTGGCATACGCGACTAATTCAGGCACTGTGTTGACCGGC
>CAIZGG010000465.1 GCA_903932425.1 uncultured beta proteobacterium
AGTTTCTAACTTATACTTGTATCATCTTGATTTTTATAGATTTAGCGATCCTGCCGAATGGTTAGATGCGGGGTTTCGCGATCTCTTTAAAAACAAAGCATTACTTTTGATCGAATGGCCCGAGCGGGCCGGCGACTTACTCAGTGCGCCTGACTTATTAATTGAGTTGGCGTACGCAGGCGCAGGCCGCCAAGTCACGCTCAAAGCCTTTACTGATAAAGGGATTAGATGGCTCACCGCTTTGCCTCAGACCGCGACAATTTATCGTCGCCCGCCCGAGCGCTCAGCCGACGCCGCCTCTTAGGCGCAGCGTCTACCCTTCTATTGCTCCCAATCATCCCCAGAGTGGCAATGGCCGCGCGACTGCTTGCAGTGCGCACCTGGCCAGCCGACGAATACACACGCGTGACGCTTGAGCTTGATAGTGAACTTAAAGCTGAACACTTCACGTTAGATACCCCTCACCGCATGGTGGTGGATATTCAAGGCATCGACATCTCGCCTGGGCTCAACGAGTTGGTGCGCAAAGTGCGTACTGACGATCCATACATCAGCAGTTTGCGTGTCGCGCAGAATCGTCCGAATGTTGTCCGGATCGTGTTTGACCTCAAACAAGCCATCGCGCCACAAGTGTTCACGCTCAAACCAGCAGGCGACTATAAATTTAGGCTCGTGCTCGACTTTTATCCAAAGGTCGCACAAGATCCGCTTGCAGCGCTACTAAAAAATAATCCGCAAAAGCTTGAAGAAGATCCGCTTGCGCAGATCCTCGCCGACATCGGTCGCAACCCCAAGGGCACGGCGATGGCAAGCTTGCCTGTGCTACCCAGTTCAATTGCACCCCCAACGAGCGGCAGCACCATCACGCCCTATAAGCTCGAGCGTGGTCGGCGCGTCGTGACCGTTGCCTTAGATCCGGGCCATGGCGGAGAAGACCCCGGCGCCATTGGCAAAGGTGGCACGCAAGAAAAAGATGTTGTGCTCGCGATTGCTCAGCGATTGAAAGCAAAAATTGATGCAATGCCCGGGATGCGTGCCTATCTGACACGCGATGGCGATTACTTTGTGCCGCTCAATGTACGTGTAGAGAAGGCCAGAAGAGTAAAAGCAGATTTATTTGTATCAATTCACGCTGACGCCTTTGTGCGCCCCACCGCAGGGGGCAGCTCGGTCTATGTATTGTCAGATGGCGGCGCCTCGAGCACCGCCGCACGTTGGCTGGCAGACAAAGAAAACGCGGCCGACTTGATCGGTGGCATCAACTTAACTATTCAAGATCCAAGATTAGCCAAAGTCTTATTAGATTTATCGACAAGCGCTCAAATTAAAGATTCAACAAGCGTTGCGAACACGATGCTCGGCGAACTCAAAAACGTGTATCGCCTGCACAAGCCTCAGGTTGAGCACGCTGGGTTTGCCGTTTTAAAGGCCCCTGACATGCCCTCTATCTTGGTTGAAACGGCCTTCATCAGCAATCCTGACGAAGAGCGAATGCTACGCAACGGGCCTGATCAAGAAAAGTTTGCGACGGCCTTATTAGGCGGGATCTCGCGTTACTTTTCCGCTAACCCACACCTAGCCTCGATTGGGTAATGCCTTAGGGCGGACAAAGCTCTAAAATGCAGACTTCTCTCTTGTAGCGTCTGCCATGTCGACACACCGCCCGATCTGTCCCCTGCCTGATTTATTGATAAGCCAAATCGCGGCCGGTGAAGTCATTGAACGGCCAGCTTCCGTGCTCAAAGAATTAGTCGAAAATGCAGTCGATTCGGGCGCTCAGTCCGTTGAGGTCCGTCTTGAAGCTGGCGGCATTCGTCGGATCGCCGTGATTGATGACGGCAGCGGAATCCGCGCCGACGAACTCTCACTTGCACTGACGCGTCATGCCACCAGCAAAATCACTTCTCTTGCAGAACTCGAGTCGGTGGATTCAATGGGCTTTCGCGGCGAGGCCTTAGCGTCGATTGCGGCAGTGTCTCAATTAACAATCACCTCGCGCACCCGCGATGCAGCCCACGCGTTCAGCTTTGAAAGCGGCATGACTGAACCTGTGGCCGCTGCAGGCGCCTTAGGCACCACCGTCGAAGTTAAATATTTATTTGATGCCGTACCCGCACGACGTAAATTTTTACGGGCCGAAGCCACTGAGTTTGGTCATTGCATCGATGCGATTGAACGCGTCGCATTGGCGTTTCCTGAAATCGGCTTTCGGGTGTTTCACAACGATCGTGCTGTGCGGCAATGGCTGCCGGCCTCTGCCCTGCAGCGGATCAGCGATGTGCTTGGCTCTGAATTCAACGAACACGGCGTTGAAGTCAACGCGCAAGGTGGCCCCATGTCGATCATGGGGGTCACCACACGCCCAACGGCTGCGCGCGCGCGTACCGACCGGCAATTTTTATTTGTGAATGGTCGTCACGTGCGCGATCGCACCGTGTCGCACGCCATTCGCAGTGCCTACGCTGATGTTTTACACGGCGATCGTCAGCCCGCCTTTGTTTTGTTTTTACAAATCGACCCGCTAGCCGTAGATGTCAACGTGCATCCTGCCAAGCATGAAGTGAGATTTCGAGATACGGGTGCCGTACATCGCTTCGTGGCACAAACCATCACACAAGCCTTAGCAGGCACGGCGGGCACTCACCAAGTTTCGCAAGCTGAACGCGGTACAACGCTTGGTGCGTTTGCGATGCCCCAGAACGGTGGCGCGACACCCAGTGGCATTTGGTCCAATGGCGCAACGCCCGACGGTTTAGCTGCGCGGGGGGGTGCTCAGGCCTTTACACCGCGTTGGAACCCCGGCTCACAAGCCGCCTTCGCCCTGCGTGAGCCCACGTCGAATGGCCTTGAGCAACCCGGCGCCTGGAAAGCACTATATCAACCGCTTGATGACAGCCCTAAGACTGGCAGCGACCGGAATGACAACAACGAAACGTGGCCTTTAGGCCGTGCCTTGGCGCAAGTACACGGCATTTATATCTTGTCGCAAACCGCGACAGGGCTCGCCTTGATTGATATGCATGCAGCGCACGAGCGCGTCGTTTATGAGCAGCTCAAAACCGCGATCGACGCGCAAACGCTGCCGCAACAAACGCTTTTGGTTCCGGTGGTATTTCGAGTCACTGAAAAAGAGCTTGCACTCGCCCAAGAGTGTGCCGAGCAACTCAAGGCGCTAGGCTTTGAGTTGACCGCTGCCGGCCCACAATCGATGACCTTGCGCTCGGTTCCGGCGATGCTTGCCCGCGGCGATCTTGAAGCCTTGGCGCGCGGCGTCTTGCGCGATATCGAACACGTGGGGGCAAGTCGCCTGCTGACCGAGCAGCGCAACACCTTGCTCGCCACCATGGCGTGTCATGGCGCGGTGCGTGCAAATCGGCAACTGACGATCGAAGAAATGAATGCATTGCTGCGTCAGATGGAACACACCGAACGCGCAGATCAATGCAATCACGGGCGCCCCACTTGGGTGCACTTTAGTGTGTCCGACCTCGACAAATTATTTTTGCGCGGCCAATGAGTTTGTCTGTGCAGGCACCGCTCTTATGCATCGCTGGCCCAACAGCTTCTGGCAAAAGCGCGGCTGCGCGCGCCATTGCCCAGCGCTGGCCTGTTGAAATCATTAACGTTGACTCTGCAACCATCTATCGTGGTATGGATGTTGGCACTGCCAAGCCCACCGCACAAGAGCGCAGCGAAGTCACCCATCACCTGCTAGATATTCTTGATCCGGCCGATAGTTACTCGGTTGCAACCTTTCGACGCGATGCCCTGCAATCTGTGCGTGATATTCAGTCGCGTGGCAACCTTCCGTTGCTCGTTGGCGGCACGATGATGTATTTCAAAGCCTTGCGTGACGGTTTGAACGATCTGCCGGCTGCGAACCCAGACATTCGCAAAGCGCTTGAGGCCAGTGCCGCGGCTGAGGGCTGGCCAGCGATGCATGCCAAACTCAAAACGATTGATCCGATCACTGCGCAACGTCTGTCGCCCAACGATAGTCAGCGCATTGGCCGAGCCCTTGAGATCTGGCAAATCAGTGGGCAGCCCATGTCTGCCCTGTTAGGGGCGACGCAACCCGCTGACGAGCCCGTCGCAACAATCACCTTGAGCCTCGAGCCTCTTGAGCGCAGTCTGCTACACACACGCATCGCAGAGCGCTTTGATCAAATGCTTGAACTCGGCCTGCTCGCAGAGGTGCAGGCTCTGTATGCCAGAGGCGATTTACATCCAGGTCTGCCCTCGGTTCGCTGTGTAGGGTATCGGCAACTGTGGTCAGTGCTTGAAGGTGAGCTTGATCTCAAACAAGCAAGAGAACAAGCGATCTCAGCCACTCGTCAACTGGCAAAGCGTCAAATCACCTGGCTGCGCAGCCAACCTGAGCGCCATATGATCGACGCGTGTGCACCGAGCGCCACCGAGCAGGTGGTGCAGGCAATTTCAAAAATTATTGGTCTACCTTAATCCCAGCATCTCGAATCGCCTTGCCCCAAAAGTCATAGTCTTTCGCAATCAAGGTAGCAAACTCTTGCGTCGTACCACGCAAAGGAGCGAGCCCTGCCTCATTTAATTTTTTATCAATGGCGGGATCAGACATGGTTTCGATCATTGCCTTAGCAAGCGTCGCTACAACTGCAGCGGGTGTTTTTGGTGGCGCTAATACTCCTACCCAAGAGGGCGCCGACACGTCTGTACCTTGCTCGGTGAGCGTGGGGATCTCTTTGATCAACTCAAGGCGTTCAGGAGCAACAATACCGAAAGGGATCAAGCGATCTTTAAAGCTGTACGCCAAGAGCACGGGCATTAACGTCAGGTCAACCTGCCCACCAACGACCGCCTGAGCAGCAGGCGCAGCCCCTTGATAAGGCACGTGCAACATCTCTGTTTTGGCCACCAGATTGAACTGAGCCATCGCGACATGACCTGCGCTGCCGTTGCCCCAACTAGAAAAGCTCAGTTGCTGTTTTTTTGCCAACGCTAAAAGTTCGGGCAGGTTTTTAGCTGGCAACCCAGGCCGGCCCATCAAGACAAAATTAACAATCGCTGTGGGAGCAACAGGAACAAACTGTGCCGAGACAAATTTTGCGTTTGGGAACAACGCTGGATACCGGGAATAGGCGTCGGTACCCGACATAATCAAGGTATAGCCATCGGGTGCAGCATTAAAAACAATCTCTGTGCCGACTGCGCCATTCGCACCAGGTTTATTCTCAATCACAATGGGTTGACCAAGTCTGTTACCCAAAGCATTCACCATCACACGCGCTGCAATGTCTGAGCCGCCGCCCGGAGGATACGGCACAACCAGCTTGATGGGTTTAGTTGGCACCCAAGTCGCGGGCGCCTGCGCCAAGGCCGGGGCTGGGGTCATGCTAACTGCGAGAGCCAAACCAAGCACGCGAATAATCACCCACCATGCTTTGCGCGCGCGCAAAGCACTCACCAAACGACTTATTGCCGCTCGTTTCATTTTTGTCTCCTCACTACACAAAGGCGTTTCGCCCGCGGCGGCACTGTGCGCAGTGCCTGTATTTTTCTAATTCAATTTTTCTAATTCAAACAACTATCTGGTTACACCACAACCGTTTGCGCTACACCCTCTGCACATTCGCGAATGTCACCTAACTGGTAAACCGTTTCGCCTTGTGCACGCAATGCGGCACTGATGGCCTGTGCATTCTCGGGGGCTACGACTGCAACCATTCCGATGCCACAATTGAAGACGCGATGCATCTCGGCGTCGGCTACGCCACCCTGCTGTTGTAGCCAGGAAAAAAGCTGTGGCATCTGCCAGGCATCGCGATGCAAATGTGCCTGTAGGCCACTCTGCAAAATTCGTGGCACGTTATCCAGCAAGCCACCGCCAGTGATGTGAGCCAAGCCTTTGATTTGACCTTCGAACTGCCCTAATACTGCCAACACTGGCTTGACATACAAGTGAGTGGGTGCCATCACAACGTCACCTAAGGGGCGACCATGAAAATCTTGCTCTGGTCGCGCACCCGCGCGTTGCAAAATCTTGCGCAACAAAGAAAAGCCATTTGAGTGCGCACCACTTGAGGCCAGACCTAACACGATGTCGCCTGGTTGAATCGACTTACCATCAATCAGCTTAGACTTTTCAGCTGCGCCCACTGCAAAGCCTGCGAGATCGTATTCGCCGTCGGGATACATGCCAGGCATTTCGGCTGTTTCGCCGCCGATCAAGGCGCAACCTGACAACTCGCAGCCACGCGCAATACCACCGACAACTTGTGCGGCCACGTCAACCGACAATTTGCCGCAAGCAAAATAATCCAGAAAAAACAAAGGCTCAGCGCCCTGCACCAAAATATCGTTGACGCTCATGGCCACCAGGTCGATACCGACCGTATCGTGGCGCTGCCAGTCGAAGGCTAGTTTGAGCTTAGTACCGACACCATCGGTGCCCGAGACCAAGACGGGCTCTTTATAACGTTTGGGCACCTCAAAAAGCGCACCAAACCCACCAATCCCCGCAAGAACCCCCTCGCGCATCGTGCGAGCAGCAAGCGGTTTGATGCGATCAACGAGCGCGTCTCCGGCGTCAATATCAACGCCCGCATCGCGGTAAGTGAGGGGTGCTTGTGGTTGGGTCATAAGAAAAAGCCAAGGTTATGTGACAATTGCAGGGATTTCCCCGCGTTTATACCTAATTTTACGATGAGTCGATGAGTCGGCAGTTACTTCTAGAAATTATCCCCGCACCTGGGCCCACGTTGGACAACACCATTGTGGGGTCAAACACGGCTGCGATCGAGGCGGCTAGCGGGCTCGCACCCGGTCGGGCGCTCTATCTTTGGGGCCCGCCGGGGGCTGGTCGTACCCATATTCTGCGCGCCATCGCGACTGAAAAATCCTCTATTTTCTTTGATTTAACCGTATCAGCCTCTGACATCATGGCCTGGGCAACACGACCACTTTCGGGCTCAGATCTCAAATTAGTCTGCGTGGACGACATCCAAGACATGACCCCCGAGCAGCAGGCTAGCGTATTTGCCCTGTACAATCGCTGGCGCGAGCTTGCTTCAACAGAAGACGCTTTTGCGCTAGCTGTTACGGGTGACCGAGCGCCGATGATGATGTCGCTGCGCGAAGATTTACGCACACGTTTAGGGTGGGATCTGGTGTTTCGCCTTGATCCGCTATCTGATCAAGAAAAATTCGAAGCCATACAAATTTATGCCCAGCGACAGGGCTTGCCACTGTCTGCCGAAGTGCTTGACTGGACGTTGACTCATTATTCACGCGACATCCGTCAGTTGTTTGCTCTGGTTGATGCCCTTGACCGCTATTCGCTGTCAAAGCACCGTAGTGTCACGGTTCCGCTCTTGCGCTTAATGCTTGCGGATCGAGATTTTTTGCAGTCTTCCGTTCCTTTTGCCTGACTTTTAGGTTGTAAACGATACCCACTTATGACTAGCCAACGCCTGGCCCTCTTTGATCTGGATCACACGCTGTTACCACTAGACAGCGATCATCAATGGGCTGAATTTCTTGCAAAATCCGGACGCGCCGGAGACCCGATTCAAGCCTTAGCCCGCAACGAAGATTTAATGAACCGCTACAACGCGGGTGACCTGACAGCCGAGCAAGCCGCAGAATTTATGCTGGGCTTGCTTGCGGCACACCCACCTCATTTGCTAGCCGCGTGGCACGAAGAGTACATGCAGCGTGTTATACGCCCGGCCATGACAGAGCAGGCACTGGCGATCGTGCAAAAGCATCTTGCTGCAGGCGATCTCTGCGCCGTGGTCACAGCAACGAACAGTTTTGTGACGGCACCGATTGCGCGTGCGTTTGGCGTACCAACCTTGATTGCCACCGAACCCGAATACCTTGCAGGCCGCTATACCGGAAAAATCCACGGCACACCAAGTTTTAAGCATGGCAAAGTGCTGCGCGTCAATGCCTGGCTTGCCACCTTAAACCGTAGCTTGAAGGATTTTGACGAATCCTACTTCTATAGCGACTCGATCAATGACCTACCTCTACTTGAGGTGGTGACCCATCCAATCGTCACCAACCCAAGCCCCAGTCTGCTCAAAGTTGCTCAAGAACGCAATTGGCCAGTCTTAAATATCTTCGCCTCGCTGGCCGATCATAAATCCTGATGATTACAGACACTCTTAAGCGTTTTGTTGGCAAACTGTTTGGTCAACGCTCATCCGGACTACAGCGTATCAGTCGCGAAAAGCATGGCATCGACCGCCGCAACGTTTCGCGTCATGCCATCAAGGTCTGCGAAGTTCTTCAGCACGAAGGATATCAGGCCTACATTGTTGGCGGTGCCGTACGTGATCTGATCGTAGGCCTTGAGCCCAAAGACTTCGACGTTGCCACCAATGCCACCCCTGAACAAGTACGCCCTCTGTTCAGGCGCGCGCGCATCATCGGACGGCGCTTTCAACTGGTGCACGTTGTGTTTGGTCAAGAGATCATCGAGACCTCAACCTTTCGCGCACCAGCCTCTGAATCACAAGCCACAGACGAAAACGGCCGTATCTTGCGCGATAACGAATTTGGCACCCATGCTCAGGATGCCGCGCGTCGTGACTTCACAATTAATGCGCTGTATTACGACCCAAGCACCGAAGAGGTGATTGATTACCATCAAGGTGTTGAAGACCTGAAGCATCGAGTCGTACGCATGATTGGTGATCCACGCACGCGTTATCGCGAAGATCCTGTGCGCATGCTGCGCGCCGTGCGCTTTGCCGTCAAACTGAATGGCAAAATTGATCCGGCCTCTGAAGAGCCCTTGCAATCGATGGCTGGTTTAATCGAAAACGTACCTGCCTCGCGCTTGTTTGACGAGATGCTGAAATTGCTGACCTGTGGGCACGCCATGGATTGTCTGCAACGCCTGCGCCAGGATGGTTTACATCAAGGCATGCTTCCGCTGCTAGATGTCGTACTTGAACAACCAAGTGGTGCTGCGTTTATTGAACTTGCGCTAGACCGCACCGATCATCGCGTACGCGCCGGAAAAACAGTCAGCCCAAGCTTTTTATTTGCAGCCTTGCTGTGGCATCAAGTCGAACTGCGCTGGCAACAATTACTGAAGCAAGGCGAGACCGGCATTCCAGCGCTCATGCAAGCGGCTGACTCCGTACTGGATGAACAAACTGAAAAGCTTGCGATTCAAAAACGCTTTAGCGCTGATATGCGCGAGATCTGGTTTATGCAGCCTCGCTTTGATCGCCGCCTGCCTAAATCAATCTGGCGCATGATCGAGCAACCTCGTTTTCGTGCGGCAGTTGATTTTCTGCAGTTACGCGCAGCGGCTGGCGACTTTGATAGCGTGTTAGCGCAATGGTGGATGGACCTGGCCAATGCGGATGACGCGGGCAAAGCCGATATGATTGAAGAATTAAACAAATTGCCGCGCGAAGGCGCGACCGGTGCACCACGCGCCAGACGGCGCCGCCGCAGCCCCAGAGCAGTCGCCGGGCAACAAGACGCGCCATTTGTTGAATAGCCCTGACTGATACCGATGAGCACTTTTTCGTCTATAGAATGCGCATCATGCTGAGTTGCTCTTGCCATCAACCATGAGCACACTTGCATACATTGGGCTTGGCGCGAATTTAGGCGATGCACGACAAACGATCGCCGCGGCAATCAACAAACTAAGCCACTCTAGCGGCATCTTGACGCTCAAACAAGCGCCGTTGTACAGCAGTGACCCAGTCGATGCGCAAGGCCCCGTATTTATCAACACCGTCGTAGCCATTGACACAACGCTTGAACCGCTGCCGTTGCTTGACCTCTTACAAGCGATCGAACAAGAGCACGGACGCGAGCGCCCCTACCGCAACGCTCCGCGCACGCTTGACCTAGACCTGCTGTTGTATGGCACGCTCAAGATCGAAACGCCACGTTTAAGCGTGCCTCACCCGCGCATGCACCAACGGGCCTTCGTGCTGCGCCCGTTGCAAGACCTGGCACCAAACCTGCAACTCTTGCAAGGAAGCTTCAGCAGCCTGCTTGCAGCGTGCCAAGAGCAAAAATTAGACCGCTTGCTTGCGTGAAGGGTTGCTCTAGTCGTTAGCTCGTCCATTGATACGATGAACCAATCGCACTGCTTAAAGAGCGCTCTGTGGCGGAATTGAACGATCAGCGCATGACTAAACTGATCGTTCAAAGGACCCGAATAAACTTACGCGGGCAGATAGCCTTCAATCGACAAGTAACGCTCACCTGTGTCGTAATTAAAACCAAGCACCTTAGAACCAATCGCAAGCTCGGGTAATTTTTGGGCAATCGCAGCCAGCGTGGCACCAGACGAAATGCCCACCAACAACCCCTCTTCGCAAGCGCTACGGCGGCCAAATTCACGCGCGGCCTCGGCCTCGACTTGGATCACGCCATCTAACAGAGCCGTGTGCAAATTTTTAGGAATAAAACCAGCGCCAATGCCTTGAATCGGATGCGGTGCAGGCGCTCCACCCGAGATGACGGGTGAAGCAACAGGCTCGACCGCAAACACTTTTAACTGAGGCCACTTAGCTTTCAGCACCTGTGCCACGCCCGTCAGATGCCCACCCGTGCCCACGCCCGTGATAATGGCATCCAACCCTTCAGGAAAGTCAGCCAAGATTTCTAGCGCGGTCGTGCGCACATGTGCGTCGATGTTTGCTGGATTCTCGAACTGCTGAGGAATCCAGGCGCCAGGCGTTTGAGCTGCGAGCTCTTCGGCTCGAGCGATCGAACCTTTCATGCCTTTTTCACGCGGCGTCAATTCAAAACTGGCACCGTACGCCAACATCAAACGGCGGCGCTCGATCGACATGCTATCGGGCATCACCAAAATCAATTTATAGCCCTTCACGGCGGCGACCATCGCCAGTCCAACACCGGTGTTGCCAGAGGTAGGCTCAATAATGATGCCACCTGGCTTAAGTGCCCCCGATTTTTCGGCGGCCTCAACCATCGCCAAGGCGATGCGATCTTTAATCGAACCACCGGGATTGGTTCGCTCGGATTTAATCCACACCTGGTGCGTTTGACCAAACAACCGATTGATTCGAATGTGTGGGGTGTTGCCAATGGTTTCAAGAACGTTATTTGCTTTCATGGCGGTTCCTTGTGCTGTTGCTTACGTTAAATCGCTTTGTCGGCGACCAGTCTGGCCATCGCGGCCTCGTCGACACCTAGCTCTTTCAAGATGGCCTGAGTGTGTTCGCCGATCCCAGGGATTGGATCCATTCGCGCCTCGAACTGATTGTTGGTGGCAGGCGGCAATAGCGCCGGCAACAAACCAACGGGGCTCTGCACCTCGGTCCACCGCTGACGCGCCTTGAGTTGTGGATGTGCCCAGACATCTTTCATCTCATTGACGCGAGCATTCGCGATCTGCGCCTCTTCGAGCTTTTGCTCGACTTGAGCAATCGTCATCTTGGAAAACAGTTCGACAATCACCGCACGCAAACGCGCGCGATTGGCTGCGCGCTTCGTATTGCTATCGAACTCTGGATCTGTCGCCAGCGACTTTTGCGCCAGGACTTTTTCGCAAAAAATGACCCATTCGCGCTCGTTTTGAAGACCCAACATAATCGTGTTGCCATCACCGACCGGAAAAGGGCCGTAGGGGTAGATCGTGGCATGTGAGGCCCCTGAACGGGGAGGCGGTGTCGCCCCCTCAAAGGCGTAATACAGCGGAAAGCTCATCCACTCGACCATACTCTCAAGCATCGACACATCGAGATGGCTACCGAGCCCTGTTTTGTGACGCAGGAGCAGCGCATTCAAAATACTGGAGTACGCATACGACCCTGCAGAGATATCGGCAATCGAGCACCCCGCTTTTGAGGGTTCGTCAGCAGACCCAGTCACCGACACAAAACCACTTTCACTTTGAATCAGCAGGTCATAGGCTTTTTTGGTTTCGTAAGGCCCGCCTTCTCCGTAGCCTGAGATATCACACACGATGAGCTTAGGAAACCTTGCATGTAGTGCTTCAAACGACAAGCCCATACGCGCCGCCGCGCCGGGCGCCAGGTTTTGCACCAGCACATCGGCCTGCCCCAACAACTGTTCAAGAATTGGGCCCGCATCAGCATGTTTCAAATCAAGCGTCAGGCTCTCTTTAGAGCGATTCGTCCAGACAAAATGCGAAGCCATCCCCCGCGTGCGTTCATCGTACTTACGCGCGAAGTCTCCCACACCAGGGCGTTCAATCTTAATGACGCGCGCGCCCATGTCTGCGAGTTGACGCGTGCAAAAAGGAGCAGCAATCGCATGCTCAAGGCTCACGACCGTAATGCCCTCTAGGGGCAGTGGGCCTTTGTTGCCACCTGTCGTGGCGGCTGAATTTAACGGGGTGTTGCTCATGCTTCAAACCTCAGTTCTGCCTGGTGTGCAAGTGTGCCTTCTTGTTCGGCCCAAAGTTTGGCCTCGCCTGGCTTGGTCACGGTGCCGGCAACATCAAAAGGGGTTGGAGAAATCAAAGGACGCAAGCCTCGGTACGACAAATGCTCAAGCGTTGCACGGGGGTGCGCCTGAACAAAAGCCTGACACATTAAAGTGGCAATCAACGGACCGTGAATCACCAAGCCTGGATAGCCCTCTTTTTTAGTGACGTAAGGGTAGTCATAGTGGATACGATGGCTGTTAAAGGTAACAGCCGAATATCTAAACAACAAAACGGCGCTGGGATCAACCGGCTGCTTCCATTGCGCAGCAGGCGCGGGCTCAGTTCCTTGAAGCTTCGGTGGGCTGGGCTCGCGGTAAACGATGTCTTGCTCTTCGCTGACGACCAGTTTGTCGTTTTGCACAATGTCATGCTTGACCGTGACAAATAGTAGCGACCCCGTGCGACCCGCTTTTTCTTTAATCGCAAGCACTGTCGAAGTTTTGTGCGCCTCGGTACCAACGATCAAACCACCATCAAAATTGACTCGACCACCGGCCCACATCCGATTGCGATTATCGGCAGGCGGCAAGAAACTGCCACGTGCGGGGTGGCCGTCAGTGCCAGTCTGCGCGATTGGCACCGTCTCTAAAAAAAATGCCCAGTGCCACAAGGGAGGCAACACAGCTCCGAGCTCAGGGATTGGACACCCGAGGGTGACAGCAATACGCGCCGCGTGCCCCGGATCCATTCGGTCTACTACAGTTTGTGATTTACCTAACCACGCACTTAAATCAGTCGTTGACATCTAACATCCTTTTAACAACACGTCATCATTCAAGCGATCATCTCGCCTTGCCTCGCATCTCGCGACAGACTAAACAGCCTCGAGTTCTTGCATGCGTTGCAAGTGAAAATTGGTATCACCTAACAACAGTTCAGTGTAGGCCAGTCGCTTAAAGTAGTCTCCGACTTCAAGTTCGTCAGTCATCCCCATCCCACCGTGCAGCTGCACCGAAATCTCACCCACCAAACGTGCAGCCCCTGCGACCTCGACTTTAGACATTGAGACTAAGCGGCTACGCTTCGCAGCGTCTTGTTCGCCCAGTGCAATCGCTGCAACATAGGTCATCGACAAGCCCATTTCAGATTGAATCAACATATCGCCCAAGCGATGCTGTAGCACCTGAAACGCGGCCAGTGGCTGACCGAATTGCTGTCGTGTTTTTAAGTATTGAATGGTGCTGTCAGTCAGGTAGGCCATCGCACCGCAGGCATGCGCGCACAGAGCGGTAATTCCATAATCGAGCGCCAACGCCAATAAGTGTTCAGCTTGCTCACCGCGAGCGATCAAATGCTCGCCAGACAAACTCACGTCCTTGAAATTAATCGTAGCTGCACGCGAGCCATCGAAGGTTGGATAGTCTTGAACCGACACACCTTGCGTATCGGCGGGCACCAAAAATAATGCCACCTCACCATCAAGCAATGCCGAAACAATGACTGCCTGCGAACCGGCACCGTGCCAGACTAAGATCTTGCGACCATCAAGTATGAAGCCGTCTTTAGAGATCGTTGCACGCGTGCACAAGGGGCGTTGCGAATCACGCTCGCCTTGCTCTTGCCACGCCACCGCCAACACCGCGTCACCCTCGGCATGCGCCGTCAGCCAGCGCTGTTTGAGGGCCTGATTATGGCTATTGGCCAGCAACGTTACCGCAATCACTGCGCTTGAAATAGCAGGCTCACTGACAAGGCCACGCCCAAGTTCTTGATGAACCGCAAGCATGGTGGCAGCGGTTTCACCAAAACCACCAAATTCTTCTGGCACCAGCAACCCGCCTACGCCTAATTCAACCAGGCTACCCCAGGCGTTTCGATTGAGCACGCCAGCACTTTGACGCTCGCGACGTTTGGGGCGTGACCAGTTATCTTCGACGAGCCTGCGCAAACTATCGGTCAACATGCGCTGTTCTTGTGAGTAGGTAAAGTCCATGTGTTTTATACCCCGATAATTTGTTTGGCGATGATGCCTTTTTGAACCTCATTGGTGCCGCCATAAATAGCCGTCTTGCGCATATCAAAATATGCAGCAGACGCCGCCGGCGAGTAGGCAGGGCTTGGCCCATGATCCTCGGCCTGCGCAAACATCCACTCGGGGTCATAGGGCCACGAATCTGCACCCGCAACTTGCATTTGCAAACGCGCAAGCTCCATTTGCAATTCAGAACCGCGAATTTTCAAGATCGATGCTTTGGGGCCTGGATCCGTTTCTCCGGCAGCGACGCGCAGCACCATCAACTCAAGCGCTAACAACTGACCTTCGACACGATTAATGCTGTCGCGAACTCTGGAACTTAAGCTCAGCGACTCGCCACTTGCCATCGTGCGTTCGGCCAAAGACTTCAGAATCGCAAGTTCACGATGACAATGACCAATACCAGCGATGCCGCCCCGCTCGTGCCCGAGCAAATACTTCGCATAGGTCCAACCGTGGTTTTCTTCGCCCACTAAGTTTTCAAGCGGCGCTTCGACGTTTTCGAGCCAAACTTCATTGACTTCTGCACCACCGTCTAGCGTTCGAATGGGGCGCACCGTCACGCCCGGTTGCTTCATATCAATCAAGATCATTGAGATGCCGCGCTGCGCTTTTGCAGTCGGGTCAGTGCGCGTTAAACAAAAAATCCAGTCGGCGTGATGGGCCATAGTGGTCCAGGTTTTTTGACCGTTGATGATGTAACGATCGCCGACTCGCTCTGCACGGGTTTTCAGTGAAGCCAGGTCAGAACCAGAGCCAGGCTCTGAGTAGCCCTGGCACCACCAGTCTTCTAACCGCAACATGCGCGGTAAAAAATGATCTTTTTGAGCTTGAGAACCATACTTCATGAGCACAGGCCCAATCATGCTCAGACCAAAAGGGATCAAGCGCGGCGCACCAGCCTTAAACGACTCAATTTCAAAAATCAGGCGCTGCACCGGATTCCAGCCTGTACCACCGTATTCTTTGGGCCAACTCGGCGCCCCCCAGCCGTGGTCAGTCAGCGTGTTGTGCCAAAACACAAACTCTTCGCGCGTGACACGGTGATGCGCAAACGCCTTGGCGCGCAGCGCAGCCGGCAATTTGGCGTGAACAAAATCTTGCACCTCTTGACGAAAGGCGCGTTCTTCGGTGGTCCAGGTCAGATCCATAGGTTTTCTCCTCGATGCATCATCTTAACGCCCCAATTCGGTCCGAGAATCTCGGATTTTGGAAGACAGCGTTCTAGAAGCCCAAATCCCCCTACAATCGCGGCAACGCTATCCAAACAATGTCTCAGGAGACACTCATGAAAACCCTAATTCAAGCCTGCGCACTCTCGATTGCAGCGTTGGGGCTTAGCACCCCTGCAATGGCGGCATGGCCAGAAAAGCCCATCACTTTGATCGTGCCGGCCGCACCAGGCGGTACCACAGACATCACCGCCCGAGTGCTCAGCGAGAAATTAGGAGCCGCGTTAGGTACGACGGTGGTCGTTGAAAACCGAGCTGGCGCGGCCGGAATTATCGGCAGCCAAGCGTTGGTTCGCGCGGCTCCCGATGGCTACACCATCGGCTTTGGCAACATTGGTCCAAACGCAATCAACTACAGTCTCTATAAAAATCTTCCGTATAAGTCGACAGACTTTGCCCCAATTACGCTGGTGATTTCAGTGCCAAATATTTTGGTCGTCAACAGCAAATCAAGCTACAACACCGCGCAAGAGTTGGTGACCTCGCTTAAAAACGACCCTAAGGGAAACTATTCTTTTGGCTCCTCGGGTACAGGTCAGTCCCCCCATCTCTCGTCTGAGATGTTTGCCCAGCGTGCGGGCCTGAATCTCACTCACATCCCCTATAAAGGAATGGGCCCCGCGGTCGCGGCGCTTCTGGGCGGGCAAGTGACCTTCTTAATTGACAACCTGCCTAGCTCGATTTCTTTTATCCGCTCGGGTCAGTTTCGCGCTTTAGCCATCACAGGTGATCAACGCTCGCCACAACTTCCTGACGTTCCCACCATGGCCGAGGCTGGTATCAAAGATATGGTCGTGACCGCCTGGTTTGGTTTCGTTGCACCAGCCGGCACGCCCGCTGAGATCGTCAACAAAATCCAGCAAGCGACCAAGAAAGTACTTGATACCCCTGAGATCCAGCAACGCTTTGCAGAAATGGGCGGCACACCCGGAGGTGGTAGCCCTGCTGAGTTCGGCGCCTTTATGGATAAAGAACAAGCGAGCTGGAGAAAGATTGTTGAAGCTGCCAAGTTGTCGATGGAGTAAGAATGATTGACAAAATTAAGCACTCGCTTGAAGACGCGATCGCGCCTCTTCAAGATGGGGCGTCAATCATGGTCAGTGGCTTTGGTGAAGCAGGCATCCCGTTTGAGTTATTGCGCGCGGTACTCGATAAAGGTCTGCGCGACCTGACCATCATCAGCAACAACGCCGGCACACACGAGGTTGGTATCGCCGGTCTCATCAAAGCCAAACGAGTGCGCAAAATTGTGTGCTCGCACCCGCGCCCAATAAATTCTGAAACCTTCTTGGCGGCCTACCGCGCAGGCGAAGTAGAGCTCGAATGCATGCCTCAAGGTACCCTCGCAGAACGCCTTCGTGCGGCTGGCTCTGGCTTAGGGCCGTTCTTTACCCCAACGGGTTATGGCACCTTGGTGGCCGAGGGTAAAGAACAACGGGTCATTGACGGTAAAGGCTACATTCTCGAACAACCGCTGCACGGCGACTTCGCTTTAGTGCGCGCGCACCTTGGTGATCGGTGGGGCAACCTCACGTACCGTTGGGCAGCGCGTAATTTTGGGCCCGTGATGTGCATGGCGGCTAAACATTCGATCGTTCAAGTCAATCGTGTGGTTGCCTTAGGTGACTTGCCCCCAGAGCAGGTGATGACTCCGGGCATTTTTGTTCAGGCCGTTGTAGCTGTTGGAGGCGAGCGATGAGCCGTACGCACACAAAACAATCTTCTGCTCAAGCACTGCAACCAGAATCCTACAAGCCGCTTTCGCGTAACGAAATCGCCTACTTGGTAGCGCATGATTTTCCAGATGGCGCAGTCGTCAACCTGGGCATCGGCATGCCAACGTTAGTTGCAGATTTTTTGCCTGCGGATCGCGAGATTTTGCTGCAGAGTGAAAATGGGATTTTAGGGATGGGCGGCGCCGCGAGTGGTGCCGATATTGATCTAGACATTATCAATGCAAGTCGTACTCCGGTTGTCTTACTGCCGGGCGCTTCGATTACCGAACATACGATTGCCTTCGCGATGATGCGTGGTGGCCACCTCGACTACTCGGTGCTGGGTGGCTTTCAAGTCGCTGAAAACGGCGATCTCGCAAACTGGCTCACTTCGGGTCCGGATGCGATTGCAGCCATTGGCGGCGCGATGGACTTAGCAGTTGGTCCGCGAGAAGTCATCGTAATGATGGAACACGTCACGAAAGACCAGTCACCGAAACTATTGCCAGCCTGCACCTACCCACTGACTGCCGCGGGTGTGGTGAACACTGTTTACACCGATTTAGCGATCATCGAGGTGACACCAACAGGCTTCGTGGTGCGCGCGATACTCGACGGGCTCACAGTAGAAACCCTAGCGAAGAAAACTGGGGCGGCCTTGGCAATATCGGATAAGCTAGCCGTGATTCGTCGTAACGCACAGGGTCACCCCGTGTACCAGTCAGCGTAAGAGGCGCGCCTCGGGCGCAGCCACGCAAGGTGACTGAATGAAAAGCGTATAGACCAACATAAAGGGACAAAACATGCGTCAAATATTCGTGCTCAAAGGATTGCGTTGGGTGTTGGCGTTGGTATCAATGGCGCTAACAGGTTTTGCGCTAGCCCAAGGCAGCACGAGTCAGCCAATTACCTTGATCATTCCGTATCCGCCCGGCGGCAGCGCCGACATGCTGGCACGTCCAATGCTGCCCGACTTACAAAAAAAATTAGGCCAAACCATTGTGCTGGATTACAAAGGTGGTGCGGGCGGCACGATCGCAACCAGTGCACTCGCCCGTGCAAAGCCTGACGGGCAAACTATCTTGATGGTACTCACCGCGCATGCGATCAACGATGCGCTCTACCCTAAATTGCCCTATGACACGCGCAAGGATTTCGCGCCAGTTTCGCTGGTGGCGACCCTGCCCCTCTTAGTTGCTGCGCCGCTTAGTTCGCCCTTTAATACGATTCCAGAATTGATCGCTTACGCCAAAGCCAACCCAGACAAATTGTCGTACGCGTCGGCGGGCAATGGCAATACCAGCCATCTTTCGGTTGAGTTATTTAAAACTCAAACCGACACAAAAATGATTCATATCCCCTACAAAGGTAGCGGCCCAGCCGTGATCGCGATGTTGGGCAATGAAGTATCACTGATGTTTGACAGCATCTCGACCTCGTTTCAGCAGGTCAAGACAGGCAAGCTTAAAGCGATTGCAGTCAGCAGCCTACAACGTACTGCGATCTTGCCTGACACCCCCACCATCGCCGAGACCTTGCCTGGCTTTGAGGTCACCGTCTGGTACGGGATTTTGGCGCCTGCGGGCACGCCTGAAGCGGCCATCAACCGGCTGAGCAAAGCGTTTGCCGAAGTGGGAGCCGAACCAAAAGTACGTGCGCAGTTAGCCGAAAGCGGTTATTCGACAATCGGTTCAACGCCAGCGGCTTTCGGTACCCTGATCGAAGCCGAGTTAGTTAAATGGAACAAAGCCGTCAAAGACTCGGGCGCGACAATTCAGTAACACGACAGCTCAACAGAGCTACACATCTGTGGATCGACAGAGCCACAGAACGAGCAGAACACCAACATAAGAACAGACACACACATGTCAAATACACTCTCTCAAAAAGTTCGCGTCCTCGCAACAGTGCTCGCAAGCGGCGCAATCATTTCGGTTGGTTTGGGTACGTCTGCCTTTGCACAAACAAACTGGCCTGAGCGCCCAGTCAAACTCATCGTTGGCTACCCTGCAGGCGGGCCCGTTGATGTCACGGGACGCACCTTTGCCCGTTTTCTAGGCGAACAACTCAAGCAATCTGTCGTAGTCGAAAATCGCGCTGGCGCCAGCGGCATGCTAGGCGCAGACGCTACTGCAAAAGCGACGCCTGATGGCTACACGCTCAACTTCATCGCCAGCCCAACGATGACCATTTCTCCCATCGTTCAGCGCACCAAGCTCTTTGACCCTCGTCAAGATTTCACCATGCTGGGCTCGGTCGTGAATTACACCAACGTGCTCCTGATTGGGCCACAAATCCCAGCCAAGACTGTGGGAGAACTCGTCGCATTTGCCAAAGCCAATCCAGACAAAGTTTCCTTTGGCTCGGCGGGTTTTGGGGGCTCAAACCATTTATCGGCCGAGCTGTTAGTTCAATCAACAGATACAACGATGCTGCATGTGCCTTACAAAGGTAACTCGCCTGCCATGATGGATGTGATCAGCGGAAAAATTACCTTTATGTTTGACATCACAAGCACCGGCAAGGTGTTTGTCGATGCTGGCCAGGCGCGTGCGTTGGCCGTGACGTCAAAAGAGCGCAATCCGAGTCTGCCCAACGTCCCAACAATGATCGAGGCAGGCATCACCGATTATGAGGTGGTAGGCTGGCTCGCCGTTGCTGGCCCCAAAAACCTGCCCGCTGAGGTGGTGAGCAAACTTTCGGGCGCGATTGAACTTGCCAAGCGAGATCCCGCTTTTCGTAAAGCGGTCGAAGATGGTGGCTACACCGTCGACCAAGCAAGCCCTAAACAGCTCTACGAACGCATCCTGAGCGAGTACGCCATGTGGGAGCGAGTAATTATCAAAGGCAAGCTTCAACAGTAAAAGCAAGCTGATTTCAACCTAAGCAGTAAAAGCCTGCTGATTTCAACTCAAGCATTGAAAGCAGGCTGATTTCAACTTATCAATTAAGGTTTGTACGTGAACACCATCTCAACTTTGCAGCACCTGTTAGCCCAAACGCGCATCCCTGTGATCGGTGCGCCAATGTTCTTAGTCTCGGGCACCGACCTTGTGGTCGCACAGTGCACCGCAGGTGTGATTGGTACGTTTCCCACTTTAAATGCACGCCCCCAAGAAGAGCTACCCACCTGGTTAAACGATATCAAGACTCGGCTAACCGCCCACAAGGCGCAGCACCCAAATGCTGTGGTGTCACCGTTTGGTGTGAATCTGATCGTGCACCCGTCCAACCCACGGTGGGAGGGTGACCTAGAAATTTGCGCACAGCATGAGGTGCCACTGTTTATCACCTCGCTGCACGCACCCAACACTGTCGTCGATCGCGTCCATCCCTATGGCGGCATCGTGCTGCACGACGTCACCAACGCACGCCACGCGCGTAAAGCGATCGGCGCCGGAGTCGACGGTTTGATTCTGGTCGCGAGCGGCGCAGGTGGCCACGCAGGTACGCTCAATCCGATCGCTCTGGTCAACGAGATTCGTAGTTTTTATAACGGCCCGATTATTCTTTCAGGGTGCATTTCACACGGCAAAGATATCTTGGCAGCGCGTGCGCTTGGGTGCGACTTTGCCTATTTGGGCACCCGCTTTATCGCCACCACCGAATCCATGGCACCCGCTCGTTATCAAAATATGGTGGTCGAGGCGGATGCCTCTGAAATCCTGTATTCACCCTACTTTACTGGCGTACCTGGCAATTACTTGAAGGCCAGCATTATTGCTGCAGGCATCGAACCCGAAGAGGTCTTAGCGGCCAAAGTGGGCGGGGCCGTGTCGCTGAATAAAGACTTACGCCCCAAAGCCTGGAAAGACATCTGGGGCGCCGGGCAAGGTGTGGGGGCAATCGACGCGATTATGTCTGTGCGTGAACTCGTCGATCAACTCATCGCCGAATACGAGCAAGCCAAGCGCGACGTCATGCGTTAAGTGTTGAGCTCGACGATTGCTCTTGGGCAGCCACCTCGCGGTGGCTTGCTTTGACTGAATTGCGCGGAAAACCCCGATCTTTTGGCCGCGAATGAAGTCCAAGGAGCTGTTGAACTAGTCGTCAACCTTGATGTTTGCCGAGCGAATAATCTCGCCCCACTTTTTAATTTCGTTAGCTAAAAATGCCCGAAATTCTTCGGGCGTACCGGGTGCGGGCTCGGCACCTGCTGCCATCAGTGCCTGAGCCGTTTTAGGATCAGACAGTACCTTGACCATATCAGCATTCAATCGCGCCACGACAGAGGCTGGCGTACCTGCGGGAGCCACCACGCCCGTCCAAGAGTAGGCCTCGTAATTTGCCAGGCCTGCAGCAGCAATCGTCGGCACGTCGGGGAAAAATACCGAGGGCGTTGGGTTGCCCACACCTAAGGCGCGGATTTTCCCAGCCTTGATAAATGGCAAGGCCGACGGACCATCAGCAAACATCAATTGCACTTGCCCGCCTACCAAGTCTTGCATAGCTGGCGCACTGCCCTTGTAAGGGATATGCTGCATGGTGGTACCTGCCAGACTATTAAACAATTCGCCCGCCAGATGGGTGCCACCGCCCGTACCAGACGAGCTATACGAGAGCTTATTAGGATTGGCGCGCGCATATGCAATCAATTCAGCTACCGTATTGGCCGGCACGCTGGGGTGCACCACCAACACAATTGGAAAGCGTGCGGCTAGCCCGACCGGAACAAAATCTTTTTGGATGTCATAACTTAGATTGGGCTTCAGGCTTGGCAAAACCGAATGATGAATCGCGGCGAAGAAAAAATTGTAGCCATCGGGGCTGGCTTTAGCTGCCGCCTGCGCGCCCACAATACCGCCAGCACCTGCCTTGTTTTCGATAGGGGTGGCAACGGACCAAAGCTGGGCCAGGGGCTGGGCAGTCAGGCGCGCCGTGGTATCGACTGGGCCGCCTGGAGGAAACGGCACGATAAAGGTCACCGCACGCTCAGGCCACTTATCTTGCGCATGCGCCAAGGGGCTCAGCGCCGCTGCGCTGAGCGCAGCAACAGTCAAGGCCGCACGGGCCGTACGTAAAAAGAATCGCATCACCATCAACCTGTTTCCTTTTAGGGTAATCCCTGATTTTTTGCTCAAATAAAAGCCGCGCAACATTCCAAAACAGTGAAGTCTCGCATTGTGAATGCTGAACACCCCAGACCGCACATTCACTCTACTATGTTCGCTATAGAATACCCTGCACGAGGGTTATTTTTTTGTGGCGCAGCAGGTGCCACGCAATTAGATCGTGTAAACGATTGAACTGGAGAGCATGAAATGAGTGGAATGTTGGCAGGTAAAGTCGCTGTTGTCACAGGCGCAGGCGGCGGAATTGGACGCGGTATTGCAATGGCCATGGCGGCAGCCGGCGCGAAAGTCGTCGTAAACGACATCGGTGCCACCCTGTCAGGCGAAGGCCCTGGCGCAGGCGCAGGCCCTGCCCAACAAGTCACCGACATGATTATTGCCGCGGGCGGCCAAGCTGTCCCGAACACAGACAGCGTCTCAACGCGCGCTAGCGCCAACGGCATCATCGAATGTGCGATCGAGCATTTTGGTCGCATTGATATCGTCGTCAATAACGCCGGTAACTTGCGCGATCGTCTCTTTCATAAAATGAGCGATGAAGAATGGAGCCAGGTGATCGACGTTCACTTGAATGGCACATTTTTTGTGAGCCGCGCGGCCGCTAATCACTTTCGTGAGCAAGAGTCGGGTGCGTTTGTGCACATGACCTCAACCTCTGGGTTGATTGGTAACTTAGGTCAAGCGAACTACTCAGCCGCCAAGCTTGGCATCGCTGCGTTATCAAAATCGATTGCGCTTGATATGCAACGTTTCAACGTTCGCTCAAACTGTATCGCGCCTTTCGCCTGGAGCCGCATGACCAGCTCGATCCCTGCGAACACGCCTGAAGAAAAAGCCCGCGTTGAAAAATTACAAAAAATGGATGCCAATAAAATTGGCCCGATGGCCGTGTATCTGGCCAGCCCAGAAGCAAAAGACGTCACAGGTCAAATCTTTGGTGTGCGCGCGAACGAAATTATGCTGTTCAGCCAGCCACGTCCGATCCGCTCAGTGCACATGAGCACCGGCTGGACGCCAGAATCGATTGCAGAAATCGCTGCACCGGCTATGCGCCATCATTTCATGGCATTGGATCGCTCACCCGACGCAATCGACTGGGATCCAATCTGATCATGGATTATCACAATATCAAAAACTGGAAATTTCCAGAGGTTGATCAAACCTATACCGAGAACGACAGCATCTTGTATGCGCTCGGCATAGGCTTTGGCCAAGAGCCTACAAATCCAGAGCAGTTGAAATACGTCTACGAAAAAAATATGCAGACGTTTCCAACAATGGCTGTCGTCTTAGGGTATCCCGGCTTTTGGATGAAAGATCCTAAAGCCGGTGTGAACTGGGTCAAGCTGGTTCATGGCGAGCAACGGCTCAAGATTCACCGCCCGTTGCCAACGTCAGGGCGAGTCATCGGTCGCGGTCGCATCACGCATGTGATTGACAAGGGCGCAGACAAAGGCGCCTTGGTGCTGTCAGAGCGTACGCTGCAAGATCCAGAGGGCAATCTGTACGTCACGATCGCCTCAACGACTTTCTGCCGAGGTGATGGCGGCTTAAGTCAAAGCGATGAAGCACCCGCTGCGCTGCAAGCTACCCCTGAGCGCGCACCAGACTTGGTCTGTGAATTACCAACCTTGCCTCAAGCAGCCTTGATTTACCGTCTGTGTGCGGATAACAATCCCTTGCATGCCGACTTAGAGGTTGCCGCCAATGCTGGTTTTCCGCGGCCGATTTTGCATGGACTGTGCACCTACGGCGTGGCCGCGCGTGCGATCGTTCAGGCAGCCTGCAATAACGATGCAACACGCTTGACGCAAATGGACACACGCTTCTCCTCACCCGTATTCCCGGGCGAGACGCTGGTCTGTGAAATGTGGCGTGAAGGGACTGAGGTCATCAGGTTTCGGGCCAAGGTTAAAGAACGCGACATCGTGGTCTTAAGTCATGGCTACGCAGGGATCAAAGCTTAAGCACCTTTTGCTGAGCATGCCTGAACGGGCGTGCTCAGTTCGATGTGTATCGGACAGGTTTGTATCGGTTGGATGTGCATCAACTGGACGTGTATCAACTTCATCAAGCAACACACCATGACGAATAGTCAAAGCAGCACAGCGGCCGGGTCACCACGACTCGCGCCGCTAACAGGTATCCGAGTCCTCGATTTATCACGCGTCTTAGCAGGGCCATTTTGTACGCAAAATTTGGCCGATCTAGGCGCTGACGTCATCAAGGTCGAGCGACCCAAACTCGGCGATGACACACGCGCCTGGGCCCCGCCCTATTTAAAAGATGCAGAGGGTCACGACACGACCGAGGCAGCCTATTACCTAAGCACCAATCGCAACAAACGCTCAATCGAAATTGATCTGGCAAGCGAGGCAGGTATCAAGCTTGTGAAAGAGCTTGCTAAGCATTGCGATATTTTGGTCGAAAACTTTAAAGTCGGCGGCCTGAAACAATATGGCCTTGACTATGAAAGTATGAAAGAGGCTTACCCCTCGCTCATCTACTGTTCAATCACTGGCTTTGGCCAGACCGGGCCTTACGCTGAACGCCCCGGATACGATTTCATGATCCAGGGAATGGGTGGCCTGATGAGCATCACAGGCGAACGCGACGACCTGCCAGGCGGCGGCCCTCAAAAAGCGGGCGTTGCGGTGACCGACATCATCACAGGCATGTATGCCTCTGTGGCGATTTTGGCGGCTATTCAAGAGCGCAATCGCAGTGGCCTGGGGCAACATCTTGATATCGCGTTATTGGATTGCCACATTGCCATGCTGGCCAATCAAAACCTGAACTACATGACCTCGGGTGTGACGCCAACGCGCGCAGGCAATGCACATCAAAACGTGGTGCCTTATCAAGTTTTCAAGACCTCGGATGGCTTCATGATCGTCGCGGTGGGTAACGACTCACAGTTCAGAGCCTTTTGTACGGTATTGGGCATCGCTGAATATGGTACAGATCCAAAATTTGCCACTAACCACGCTCGCATCGTTAATCGCATTGAATTGATTGCCCTACTTGAACAAATCATGGCGGGCGGCGAGCGCGATGTCTGGATCGCAAAACTCGAAGAAGTCGGTGTGCCCTGCGGCCCGATTCAAACCATCGATCAGGTCTTTGCACACCCACAAGTCATCGCGCGCGATATCTGGAAAAACATCCCTCATCCAACGGGGGGTTCAAGCCCAACAACGGCGAGTCCGATGAATTTCTCTGCAACACCGGTTCAGTATCGCCGTGCGGCACCCACGCTCGGACAACACACCGACGAAGTGTTAAGCGAAATTCTGGGGATAAAAAAATAACCGTCTGCGACCCGTTGCACTTCGAAATATTCGTTGTTGTTTAATATTCGCGGTGAGTAATCGACCATTTACTATTAACCATTTACCGTTACTGCAGCAAAATACTGGCACCATGACAGACTCTCAACAGACGATTGCATATAGTGTGGCGGGTGCCGGCGAAAACCTTTTACTCGTGCACGGCGGTACGGGTTCGCGTAAGCATTGGATTCGCAACACCGACACGCTGGCCAAGCACTTTCGGGTGTGGGCAATCGATCTACCGGGTTTTGGCGAGTCGGCCGACTTGCCTGCAGGGATCGATTCGGCACAATACATTGACTATGTCTACCAGCAGCTTCAAGCGTTGGTCTTTACGCACGAGCCTTTTTTACTGGGGGCTTTTTCGTTTGGTTCGGTGGTGTCAAGCGGCCTTGCGATTAAGTTTGGTGAGCGACTCAAAAAAATGAGCCTGATCGGGCCAGCGGGCTACGGCATCAAGCGCGCGGTACCAATCGATACGCGCAGTATGCGCAGTGCTGGTAGCTCAATCGAGGCGCAAAACGAGGTGATGCGTCACAATCTTCAGGCGATCATGCTGTACTACCCAGAATCGATCACCGACGAGATGCTCGCCATGCACCGGGTGCACATCAATGAGACCCGCTTTGACAGTCGCCCCTTAAGCTTGAGCCCACTGCTACTCGCCAACCTTAAACAGCTGAATTGCCCACTTCAAATCCTGTGGGGTGAACATGATCAATACGCACACCCCAAGCTTGATGAGCGCATGCAACTGACGCAACAAGCATTGCCTGCGGCGCATCTTGCAAAAATCGCACACGCGGGGCACTGGGCGCAGTATGAAAACGCCGAAGACGTCAATCGGGCAATGGTCGATTTCTTTAGTTCAAAATGATATGTCGCGCGATCTGTAAGCGCTGCATTTCAGACGTGCCTTCACCGATACGAAACGCGCGCACGTCGCGATAAAACCGTTCAACGGGTAAGTCTGCCATGTAACCGGCCCCGCCAAAAATCTGCATCACTTTATCGGCCACGCGCCCTGCCATTTCGCTGGCATACAGCTTCGCACGCGACGCGGCGATCCGAAACTCGACATTGCCTTGATCAGCTAAGTACGCAGCCTTTTGCGTCAAGAGCCGCGCAGCATCCAATTCGACATCATTATCTGCCAACATAAACTGAATCGCCTGATGCTCAGATAAGGCAGCGCCAAAGGTTTTGCGTTGCCGCACGTGCGGCACGACTAAATCGGTCAGCGCCTGCGCGATGCCTACACATTTGCTTGCCACCATTAAGCGATCGTTATTAATGGTGGCCATCATGGTTAAAAAACCTTGACCTGGCTGCCCCAGCACATGGGTATCCGCGACAAAGCAGTCGTCCAAGGCCAGTTCTGATAATGGGTGACCATGCCAACCCATTTTGCGAAAACGTCTCAGAGTTTTCCATCCAGGATTATTGCGCTCAATCACAAACGTCGTAAAACGCGATTTAAGCGGCGCCAACTTATCAGTGACAGCCAGCACAATTAAATAATCTGCATGCTCGGCAGCCGAGATAAAGTGCTTGGTTCCACTTAAGCGCCAGCCGCCAGGCACTTGCTCAGCGCGTGTGGCAACCGCCGAAAGATCTGAGCCTGCAGCGGGCTCAGTTAAGGCATAGGCAATGGTGGCTTGTGCTTGCATGAGGGGCTTGACAAGCCATTCACGCTGCTCGGCGTTAGCCGCCCGCAACGACCCTGGCAGGTGCCCAAAGGCCTCGGCCAAAGCCATGGTGGTATGACCAAGTGCTTCGTCAATGAGACATTGTGTCGCGACACTCAAATCGGGGCCACCCAAGGCCGCAGGCATGTTGTAACCAAACAAGCCTAACGCGATCACGTCTTGTTTTAATGCACGAATCACTGCAGGATCAATCTCGTCTGCCGCATCAATGCCAGCCTCAAGCGGCGCGAGTCGCTCTTTGATAAAGCGCCGCACAGTGTCTGCTACCAATCTATTTTCGTTACTGATCTCGAAATTCATTTTTCTCACCAAGACCTTACCCTTCTGATTGCGAAGGATCTCTGACTGGACTTTACTTTTTGTTCATTGAACCAAGAAACTGTCATTTTTGTGCAGTCTTGCAGCAAACGGTATCATAAGCTTAGGTCTTCTCCGCACAACACAGTCGTTGCAGCAAAAAATTAAAAAGGCATCTTGTGATCTTAGGCGAAATCTTCGAAAGAAATGCTGCGCTTTTTAGCGACCAGACTGCAATCTACTTTAAGGACAACACCGTCACGCACTCCGAGCTGTTAACGCGTGCGTATCGACTAGGTAATGCGCTGCTCTCGTTCGGCTTACGCCGCCAAGACCGCGTCGCGATCCTGGCGCAAAACTGTGTCGAAACACTAGAGTTGATCGTCGCGGCCGGGCTCAGCGGTATCACCTGCGTTGGGCTGAACTATCGCCTGAGCGCGCGTGAGCAAGTGCATATTCTGCAAGATAGCTTACCAAGCGTTTGGATCTTTGAGGCGCAATACGCCGAGCGCGTTCAAGAGATCTGCGCGAGCTTGACGACCCTGCCCGTTCTAATTTGCATTGGCGCACCATCAGGGGCGCTATCGCACGATCACAAAAACTACGAACTGCTTTTGGACCAAGCCCAAGCGACCCGACCAGCCTTAATCGCACGCGAGCAGGACACCATTTTTTTAGTCTATACCAGCGGTACAACCGGCCAGCCCAAAGGGGTGATGCACAGCCACCGCACGCAGCTTGAGCAAACCAAAAGTTGTTCAAATATCTTTGCCGCCAACCCACAAGACTGCGCTTTACTTGTGATGCCCTTTTATCACTTGGGTGCGATCAGTATTTACCTCTCGTACGCGTGGGCAGGCGCCTCAGTTGCTGTGCATCGTGCCTTTGATGCGAGTAATGTTTTAACAGCGCTGACACAGCATCCTATTACAGCAGCGCACTTAGCCCCCATCATGATTCAGACGCTGCTCGACGCGCCCAAAGAACAACTCAATCAGCCAAACAGTTTGCACACAGTTATTTATTCATCCGCGCCGATGCCTGTCCCCTTACTTAAACGGGCGATTCAACAATTTGGCCAGATCTTCATGCAGGTCTACGGCATGACTGAAAGCATGCTGGGCACTTGCCTCTACAAACATCAGCACACGCTCGAGGGCACACCCCGCGCAATTAAACGCCTGGCTTCGGCCGGCCAACCCTATTTTGGTTGCCAGATCGTCTTGCGCAAAGAAGACGGTTCACCCTGCAGCACCAATGAAGTGGGCGAAATCACAATCTTGTCAGACGCTACGATGCAAGGCTACTGGAATAACTCGATCGCGACCCATCAAACACTGCGAGATGGCTGGTGTTATACCGGCGACATGGGCTATTTTGATGAAAACAATTTTTTATTTTTAGTCGATCGAAAAAAAGACATGATCATTTCGGGCGGTGAAAATATTTATTCGCGCGAAGTTGAAGAAGCACTTCTCACACACACTGCAGTGTTTGAGACTGCCGTCGTAGGCGTACCCGATGAAAAATGGGGCGAGTCAGTCATGGCCTTCGTGGTGTGTCGTGGCGCGCGACCAACACCCCTTGAATTAGTTGAGCATTGCCGCAGCCAAATCGCGAGTTATAAAAAACCGAAATATCTGGCTTTTATCGATGCGCTCCCCCGAGTCGCCAGCACCAACAAAATTGATAAAAAGACTTTGCGCACTCAGGCGCTGTGCTGCTTTGCAACATCAGAGATCTCAGCAAGCCAACAAGACTAACGCTCAGGCAAACGAGAGGCCAACTCCTACTCAGGCTCCGGACTAACGCTCAAACAAGCTGTTGGACACAGAGCGAAAATCCTGAAAGAATGCGGCAA
>CAIZGG010000466.1 GCA_903932425.1 uncultured beta proteobacterium
ACGCCAAGTACCAATCCTTGCGCGAGTTCTTTGTCTATCAAGACAATGATTATTTTTTAGATTGCTTAAAGCACCCGCGGTTGTACCTGCCATTTTTAGGGATCGTACCCACCGCGTTAACCTTGACCGCAATCGCGGTGGCCTTGTGGGCGGGCGTAACGCTTGAGGCTCCCTCCACGCAAACCCACAGCCTAGCGGCCGTTTGGCTGGGTATCTTAGTGGTGCTCATGCTGGCCTATGTGTTGTTACGTGTCGGCTCAAGCAACGTGGACGCACTGACCTTTGATCCAGAACACGATCTTAAAACTCACGGTTTTTTTGGTGCCTATTGGCTGTATCGCCGCGCCGAGCAACTACCGAGCGCCGACCTGACCCAGCGCTCATCCTTACCAAAGGCCTCGGCTTTAAAAGCGCCGCGCGTGTTGCCCAACATTGTGGTGATTCAAAGTGAATCATTCTTTGACCCAAGGCGCGTATACCCGCAAGTTAAGCCCGAGGTCTTGCAACACTTTGATCGCGCACGGCTTGAGGCAGAGCTTTATGGCTTGTTTGAAGTACCCGCGTGGGGGGCGAATACTGTTCGCACCGAATTTTCGTTTTTAACAGGCGTCGATGTGCTAAAGCTAGGCGTTGATCGCTTCAACCCTTATCGACGACTGATCAATTTTGGCGTGCCCTCGCTGGCCCGCTTGTTGCAACAACAAGGCTACCGCACAATCTGCGTGCATCCATACCCCGCAAGCTTTTACATGCGCGACAAATTGTTTCCGATGCTGGGTTTTGATCAGTTTGTGGATATCAGCGAGTTTGAGGCGGTGACCGAGCAGCGCAAAGGCGATTGCCATTTTGTGGGCGACCAGGTGGTGGCCGATAAAGTGCTTGAGTTACTTGGACAAGAATCCGAGCAACCCACCTTTGTGTTTGTGATCACCATGGAAAACCACGGCCCCCTGCACTTAGAAAGCCTGCCCGATCAAGACAAACAAGAGTGGTTAAATGAACCCTTGCCCGAAGGCTGCGAAGACCTAGGCGTGTACTTGCGCCACATTGGTCACGCCGATCAAATGATCAAAAAACTGACCGAAGGCCTGACCAGCGCAGGCCGCCCCGCAACCTTAGCTTGGTACGGCGATCACGTACCGATTATGGAAAAGGTGTATCAGCAGCTCGCGACTCCAAGTGGTTATACCGATTATTTTATTTGGCGTACGCAACGGGCTGCGGTGGGTGAAGAGAATAGGGCGCCACTGCTGCTGCAGTCACATTTGTTGGCGGCCGAGATTTTGAAGCGGGTTTGAGCTTGTGCAAGATAATTCCCGTTCGGTAAATTAACCTGATTTTCCGTTAGTCAGTCAATTAAATTACCCGATCGTGAATTTACGTTGCTTCTTAGGCATTTTTGTACGATAATTTCCTGTACGGTAAATTATCAAAAAAATGACCTCGATCAGATCTGCTCAACAGTTGGGCGCCGCGCTTCGCGCTGCCCGTAAGCAGTTAGGCTTAACGCAGCCACAATTGGCACTCGCGGCCGGTGTCGGCGTGCGCTTTATCGTGGATCTGGAAGCGGGCAAGGCAACGGTGCAACTGCAGCAAGTGCTGCGTGTGATTGATGCCTTGGGTGGCGAGCTTGCAATAGACGGGCTGCCCGCGGCAATTACAGTTTTAACAGAACAAGGAAACGGTCATGGGCAGTGACCTCGCTGTCTGGCTCTTCGATCGTCACGTCGGTACGTTGTCGATTGCAAAAGGTCGATTGCACTTTATTTACGAGCCAACTTGGCTTGCTGACTCTCAGGCAACAGCGCTGTCTCACTCACTGCCGCTGCAGCAGGGGTCTTTTGATGATGATGCCGCGCGTCCGTTTTTTGCTGGTTTGCTTCCTGAAGGGCAAATGCGCAGGCTGATTGCTAAAAAGTTTCAGGTGTCAGACCGCAACGACTTTGCTCTGTTGGATAACATCGGCGGAGAATGCGCCGGAGCTGTGACCTTTATTGAACTGGGTCATTCGCTGCCTTCGCGCGGCGCTGTCAGCGATGTTCAGTGGCTAAGCGACGAAGAGCTGATCGCCACTCTAGACGAGTTGCCGCAACGCCCAATGCTTGCTGGCGATGAAGGGCTGCGGCTGTCTTTAGCCGGCGCCCAAGATAAGCTTCCGGTAGTGTTTGACGGCCAGCGTGTTGGCTTGCCCCGCAACGGTACGCCAAGCTCGCACATTTTGAAGCCAGCGATTCACGGCGTTGCGGATAGCGTTTACAACGAAGGGTTTTGCATGCGTTTGGCCGAGCTCACAACGCTGGCACCAGCAAAGGCCCGGGTTCACACGGTACTTGGTAGAAGCTTTCTTTTAGTCGAGCGCTACGATCGCTTGCTGATGAACGATAGGCAGTACGCGCGCATTCATCAAGAAGATTTCTGCCAAGCACTTGGCGTCATGCCAGATCAAAAATATCAAAATGAAGGTGGGCCAGATTTAGCGCAATGTTTTGAGTTGTTACGACAGGCGACGCGCCCTAATGCGCCACAAGTATTGCGACTGCTTGATTACGTTATTTTTAACGTACTGGTGGGTAATCACGACGCGCACGCAAAAAACTTTTCTTTACTTTACTCTGGCGCGCGGCCCGTGTTGGCGCCGGGCTATGATTTATTGTCTACGGCCGTGTACGCAGAGTTGACGCCTAAAATGGCGATGAAAATCGGCGGCAAATATAAATTTGTTGAAGTCATGCCCAGGCACTGGGACCTGTTCGCCGAGTCAGCAGGCCTGGCAAAGGCAGAGACACGAAAGCGAGTTTCGCAACTTGCAACAGCCTTGCCACCGCTTGCAAAAAAATTAGAACGCGACCAAACGTTTAGCGGCAATGCAACGATCGAAAAAATTATCGCTTTGATTGAGAAGCGGTGCACCACTACCATTCAACGCTTAGCCCTCTCAGGCAACCTAGAGGCCGAAGCTTAGCCTGATCACCCAAAAATTAATCGTTTGTTGGGCTATTTTGAAAAGCACTTTCGATTGCTTGAACAATAGCGTCCCAAACCCCCGGTTCTGTCAGTATTTGTATTTCTTTAGCCAGAACATTTGAGAGCTTGCCTTGATTGGCCTGAACTGACCGAATGACGCGATCCAGTTGCATATCGGGCATTTCGATCAGGTCTTTAATTGCTGACCTTGCCTGTGCGTGGCTGCGCAGGTAACGGGACTCGTCTCGCATGTCTTGCAGAATCGTCCGCTTTAGCAGACCCGCCAAATAGACCACGTGCTTAGTTAGGTCTGGAAAACGCCAGGTATGTCGGGCTTGGTCATCGCCATGAAAGACAAAATTAGACCTCATCCCATCTGGGTAGGTTGTTTGGGCCGCGACAAACTCATACAAGCCTGCCAAAGATTGCATAAGCGGGCGTGAGATCTCGTCGAGGATACGGTCGTAAGCACGGCGCTCAGCAGAATCGCTTGTAATTAAAGACGACACCGGAAGAATCATCGGGTCTTTGACGACACCGTCGCGTCGCAAGATATCGTTAATCAGAAAGCGATGGACTCTCCCATTGCCATCGGCAAGTGGATGGATATAGACAAAGCCAAAGGCCGCTACCGTACTTCGCATCACGGCCGATTGCCCTTCGGTGCGCTCTAAAAAGGTGACCAAGCCCTCGAGCATGGCAGTTAAATCCTCGGGTGGCGGCGCGACATAATGGACGACCTCTTGATAGCGCGCGATTTCACCGACGAAGACGGGTGATTGACGAACACCAAAGCGCTGCAAGCTTGTGCGCTTACCTAGAATTTCGGCTTGCAAATGTGCGAGTGTTGCCTGATCAATAGGCCATGCGCCCTGACCGGTTCGGCGAGAAAGCACGTCAGCAAAACGCTGAACACGATCAGATTGATCGGCTTCGCCTTCGATGGCGAAACTTGATTTACTTTCGCGTAGCGTCATCCAGACTGCAGAGCGCATCAATACATCGTCGCCAAACTCTAACGCCAGCTCTGCTAACAGGCCCTTGACGTCTAAGTCTATCGCCTTCAGCGCGTTTGTTGTTTTGCAAACAAGAGGGCAGAAAGCGCGGGTACCCGGAAGATTATCCCTGACGCGCCAGCGCCGGTTCAACACCGAGTGTTCGGGTGAGGCGACGACAACTTTATTACCATCGAGCACATCAACGTAGGCACCGAGGATTTTTGCGTGAACGTCTAACGCCTGCCCCGTGATGAACTCATACAGAAAGCCCGCACGCTTCGCGTATTGAC
>CAIZGG010000467.1 GCA_903932425.1 uncultured beta proteobacterium
GAAATATTGACCTGTGCATTCCAGTTTTTATCGCGAAAAAAACCGTAGGCAACAAGCAGATTCTCTTGTTTGTCACTGACCAGTTGTGGTCTTGCATCAGGACCTGTATCTAAAAAGGCGCCGTGCTGAGCAATTTCTATACGAGGCTCAAAGCTGACGCCAAGGTCGTTCGAGCGAGCGATTGAAATCGCGCCGCCGCCAGCCCACGCGAGCCATAGGGTCCCATCCTGTGTAAATAGTGGTGTTGCAGAGCGCGCGCACTGTAGGGTCGTGTCTTTGCATTGCGCCGCTGTAGTTGCACTCGCGGCAGGGGTTGCCGCATTGGGTTTTGTCTGTGCTGCGTGCGAGTGCTGTGCCAAGGCTAAGGGTTGCACCAACAAACAGATGACGCTTACCAAGCAGGCGCGCCAAAGGCCTTGAATCAGCCCCAAAGTGGTACTCAGGAGTGGATGCTTTCTGTTCATGATTAGAGCCATCTGCATGTTGTTAGATCTAGTTGCTTTATTGAGCCTTGTGCGCGGCATGTTGACGGCCTTCTTGTTGACTGGAGAAGGCCGCTGCACTGTTGCTAAAACGTTGCCCGCACACCAAGTGTGAACCACCGAGGTGGGCCCATGCTTGGTACGCCTGACGAGCTGATCGCACTGCTTTGATACGCCGTATAGGTCATGCCCTGTGCTAGATAATTGACATTAAACAGGTTCTGGACATTGCCGTACAGCTGTACGGTTTTATCAAGTTGGTATCTAAAGCCAAGATTGACGAGAGTTGCGCCGTCGTTTAACTGGGTGTGCGCAGTGTTGTTCCAAAAGGCCGGAAACGACTGCAGTTGACCAGACAGAGCGAGCTCAGGCGTCGCTTGCCATTGAACGCCGGCATTGACCATCCACGGTGGCACCTGACCAAGCTGCACATTGGTCGGGTCTGCAGGGCTGCTGCCGGAGTCATAATCAGAGGAGTTCAAGTAAGCCCAGGTTTGTGTAAAGCCTAGATTCACTTTGACTGTTTTTGACAGAGTGGCTTGACCAAGAATTTCGTATCCCCGCAGCGTTGCATTCCCCGCGTTAACATTTTGTCGCAGACTTGTAATGCTCCCTGCAGCCAAACCCGTCCCTGCGATCAACGGATTACAGGTCGCCACTGTCGTGCACATCGTTGCGCCATCGATAAAGTTGCTCAAGTTGTTGTTGAACACCGTAAACGAAAGGCTTGCATCCTTTTCTTTGGTACGCAGATCAAAACCAATCTCTTGCCCAAAGTTGGTTTGTGGTGCGAGATTTGGATTAGCAATCGTGATGGCAGAGCCGCTTAAAAAGGTGCGATACAACTGATTCATGCCTGGTGCTGCGAAGTTTCGATAGACCGCCGCGCGCAGATCAAAGTTATCGTTCACATAGTATTTAATGCCTAAGGTCGGATTAAAGCTTGCATAACTATTGTTTGCCAAGGGTGCATCGATTGGCGTTGGTGCTTTGCCTGCTGTGTAGACATTACCACTCAAACTCGACTGAGTGACTTGATAAAAGTCTTCGCGCAAGCCAAAGTTGATGTCAACGGGTGCATCTTTAAATTTATACGTGCCGGTCACAAACAGACCTTGAAAACTATTTTGACCCTTGTTGATCAGGTTGGCTGAATGAAAGCCGGTTGCTGCGTACTGATCGATATTGTCATTTGATGAAATGATTCTGCCATCCACACCAAATTTCACATCCTTAAATTGGCCAAAATCCTTTTGATAAAAAGCCGATATGCCGAGGCTCTGATAGTTGTCTGTTTCGTTTTGACTCATGTATGGCACCCCCACGTTAGGGGTAAAAATGCTGAAAGTCGGCGTTTGACCAGAGTTGGTTGTTTTCATTTGTTGAGAACTCGCCCAGGCATTAAAGTTGATGCTGCTATTGTCTTCAAAGCGCGTGGTGCCGCCCGCTGACAACACGTAGTTATTCCATTGGTTGCTGGCGTTTTGCCACGTGGCGCTGGTTTCGGCCGTTTGGTTTAGATTGAGTTTTGCGTAGTATTTAGAATCTGCGCTCGGTGTAAAAATTGTATAGAGTGTTAAGTTATCAACTTGAGACGCTGTTGCGGTCATGTAAGGATTTCGATATTGCTCGGGTGTGGCGTTATAGCCTTGACTTTGTGAGCGGTCGTAACTGATACCCATTGATAGTTTGTCGGTCTTGAATAGCTGACCAGAAATACCTGCGTTCAAGGTGCTATAGCTTCCGTAATCGGTATAGACACTGAGCTTGTCGTCTTGCGGGGGGCGGGTCACGATATTGACAACACCGCCCATAGCCAGGTTGCCCCACAAGCTCGTGGCGCCACCACCGCGAATCACCTCGATACTCTCGATCGAATTTTTGGGGATGCGTGCCCAATTGACGGTGCGAAAAAACGGATCGTTAAACGGGATGCCATCCACCATCACCAAGGTGTTGACGTTGGTACTCGTGCCAAAGCCACGAATGCTGAACGTGCTACCTGTGGGGTGCAAGGATGTCGAGGGGATTTGATTGACAAAAATCCCAGGGATTTTGTTGATAATTTGATCAGTTGAAGTCTCGGGGCTGTTAATGACCTCTTCGCGAGGGATGACTGTTGTACTGAAAGGCAAACTTTCAAGCTCAACGCCGCGTCCAGCAGAGACCGTGACGGGGCTAAGTGTGGCAACAGAGGAGCCGTTCACTTGTACGGTTTGTGCCGACGCAGCGGTTGAGGCTGCCAGTAAAGACATCGCCACCAGAGGGTGAAGAGAGTGTATTTTTTTCACAAGATATTCCTAGAGTCTGAAATAAAACGGAGCAACGCTGAGTGCGTTGATCAAAACAAAACAGACACGTCAGATATCACAGGCGAAGGGTGTTAAACCCGTAGCGTGCGATTGACCCAAGGTGCCGCGTTAGGCGGCAACCGGGGGTGCTCTAGGATGGGATGGAGGCCAGGCAAATGGATGCGAGTGAGTCGAAGACACGGACAACGCGGCTTCGGTCAACGCTAAGAACAACGGTGGTACGACTTTTGGCTGCGAGGTTAAGGCAACGGGATTGACAGTGCACCAAGTGCAATGTTCAGGCGATGCGGCGGTTTCGTTTGTAGTAGTTTGCTCGCGAATTTCGCCGGAAGCAGTATCTAGCCACTTCATCCCACTACTAGTGCAAATCGGTGCCAAAGAACCATCGGCAGACTGCAGGCGTGCAGAATGCGATAGTGTCGGCATAAGCGCCGAGAGGAGCACCGAGATGGCCGTGAGCCAAACCCAGAAGGAGCGTGTTAAATGATTTTTCACAGTGCGAAGATCATAGCATGTGAGCTTGTTGGCTTAGCGACCTGGTTGCCGACTATTTGTGACCGGCGGCGGGCTTTCGGTAACAAACGAGATCTTGGTGATGCCCGCCCTGTTTGCAGCCGCCATGGCTTGCGCAACCTTTTCGTATGCGGTTTGACGATCGGCCCGTAAATGTAATTCAGGTGACTTCACGTCAGCCGGTAGCTTTTCGCGCAATGTTTGTTCGATCGCTTCAGGCTGTGTCGCCAAGCCATTTACAAAAAATACTCCCTGTTCATCGATCGACAGTTGCAGCGCTTTTGCATTTTGATCGATGGCGGTGCTTTCGGCGCGCGGCAGATCAACCGGTACGGCTTGATTCAACAACGGGGCTGTAATAATGAAAATGACCAATAAGACCAACATCACGTCAACCAGTGGCGTGGTGTTGATGTCGTTCATGGGCTGAGACCCAAGGCCTGAACTAAATGAAGAAAAGGCCATGACCTTACACCTCTTTATTGAAGTGAGCGTTACTGAGAGCGGGCTTCGATGCAGTCCGCATTCCGCCGACTAAATAATTATGCAAGCTATGTGCAAACCCATCTAAGCGGGCCGTCACCAGCCTGTTTGAGCGTGCGCAAGCGTTGTAAGCGAGCACTGCCGGGATGGCAACAAACAAGCCGGCAGCTGTCATGATTAAGGCCTCGCCAACCGGCCCTGCAACTTGGTCCAGGCCAACTTGCCGAACCCCACTGAGCCCGACCAACGCATGATAAATACCCCAGACCGTACCAAGCAGGCCCACGAAGGGGGCGGTTGCGCCAATTGAGGCCAAAAAGGTGAGGCCGCTCTCGACCCGAGTTTGTGCTGTGACGATTGATTGTTGCAGCGTTCGAGCAATAAACTCATTTTTATCGGCCTGAGCGCCGATGCCTTTAGTTGCATTTTGATCGTAAGCCGTGGCCGCTGTGATTGCTTCAGTTGCCATGGCAGAGAAAGCACCAAAGCGATCTTGTTCTTGAATCACACGCAGCGCCTCGGCATTGTCTGGCGCGGACCAAAATTGGCTCAAGGCTCTTTCAGTGCTCGTCTTGTACCGCCAATGCGCTGTGAGTTTGCCGAGCATGACGATCCAGCTGGCAATTGACATAAATAACAAAACAAGGGCGACACCGCGCGTAAGCGCATCACCTTGACTCCAAACGTGTGCTAGGCCCAGAGATGTATTCATTGCGGGCTCCTGTGTAGAAAAAGGGTTGAGATAGATAGAGAAAAGGGAATACAGTTGTCCATGGCGATCATTGCTTAAATTGAATGGGCACGACCACCGATGCAGGCACGGGTGTCGTGCCGCGTTTGGCCGGAACAAAGCGCCATTGCTTAACCGCTTGTAAGGCCGCCTCGTCTAGGCGGTCATAGCCACTAGAGTGATGTAGCGTCACCTGCAAGGCGCTACCCTCTGCACTGACTTGCACTAAGACAAAAACCGTACCTCGCTCTTTCATTCTGCGCGAATAGCTGGGGTAGGCGGGCGCCGGGTTATGCAAGTAATCTGGATCAAAGCGCGCACCTGTGAGATTGGTGTCGGCGTCGCTACGGGTTGCTGCGGGTTCGCCCCGAGTCGTGGACGTAGTTGAGGCGTTCGCCCGAGGCGCCGCCGGCTGACGCTCAATTGGCTTGGGCGCGAGCGGTGCAGCTTCGGGTGGCTTAGGCTTGGGTTGGGGTCGCTCGGGCTCGGGTCGCTGAGGTTCAGGAGGTTTTGGCGGTTCTGGTTCGGGTGGCGTTTGAACAATAGGCGCAGACTCAAGTTGCGTTGTCAGAAGCGGCACCTCCAGAGGCTTCGGCTCTGGAGGTTGAACGGGTGCGGGGGTGGGGTCGACAACGGACTCAGGTTGTGGCGCCTGGGTAGGCTGCGTGCTCGGTAGTATCAGCATCTGCACCTCGAGCCTCACGACCTCTGGTTCGCGCACAAGCTCTTGCTTCGACTCAAGTACCAACAAGGCGAGCACACAGACATGCAGCGCCAGCACAATAAGCACGCGAATACAAAAAGCGATTGAGAAGCGACTTGGCACAAATTTCTCTGGCGGTCTGATCGATGAGGGAGCTGAGTTGATTTCAGATCCCGACCCTAGGGCGACCGCTTGCCCAGCAACTGAGACGGTCGCACGAATAACTGATCAGGCCAGCGAGGGGGGGGCGCGAGGATTGGCCTGATTCGTTGTCAGGCGGGAAAGCACTGGCGAGGCTGCCAATAGAAGTAAGCCAGTGCCGTCAGTGAAGATGCTGAAATTGGTCGCGCTCGGCGCAGGAGGCAGCCCTGCGAGGTGGGTTAAACACGCTGAACAATTTGTACTTGAATCGGAGTTGCCTGAGGCAGGGCTCGAGTCTTGCACCTGGCCCGTTTTGATATCTAGCCACTTCAAACCTACGGTAGTACAGACTGCCATCAGGCTGTGGTTAACGCCCTTGGCACCGCGCGCAGCATGGCTTAGCGTAGGCACGAGCGAAGACAGCACCACCGCAAAGGCGACGATCAAAGCGTAGATCTTTGTCGAAAAGTGTGCTCGTGTCATCGCAAGAATATTAACTGATAACAGCTCTGACTGTCTGACGCGCCGGATTTAAATCAAGTTGTCTGGAGCGTAGCGGATCAGTAAAAAATCTTCGTACATGCCGCCAAGCCACCCCAGGCACCCCCGGCAATGACAACTCGTCGTTTTCCAGTGGCTGTGATCAGTTCACTTTTAGGCGAAGACAACAGCGGCTGAACAAGGACTGATCCGCTGGCTACCAGGGGGCCTGCTCCGGCAAGGCTATGAGTTAAAAAACTGCGGCGATTAAGGGTAGTCATGAAGGGTCCCTTGGATGCGCCTTTCACATGAGCCAAGTATAGGCGCAACACGCATGCGTCCGTTGGTGGAGATTGGCGGACACCGATCAGATATGATGTGCGATAAATGCCACGAGGCGGCAGCCAGGGAATACATCAAAGTCTCTTTGATGTGGTGTAGGCAAAATAGTTTAAACAGGTTGAATTTAGCGAATGAGTCTCGATCAGTTCCCCGACGATCTTCTCGGTTTGGCGCTCGTTGTCCTGATGCTAGGCATCCGCCATGGCTTTGATCCTGATCATTTGGCGGCGATCGACGGTTTGACTCGCTACAACAGTAGCGAGCGGCCAGTCCTCGCAAAAATGGCTGGGCTTCTTTTTTCGCTGGGTCATGGTTTGGTGATTGTGCCGATTTCAATCTACGCCGCAAGCCTGGCCAAAACATTTGATGTCCCTGCTTGGTTCGATACATTTGGTACCTGGGTGTCAATCACGATTTTGCTTGGCCTAGCCGTCTTAAATCTGTCGAGTGTGCTAGGTACGCCTGCTCACCAAGCAGTGCAACTTAAAGGCTGGCGCCAAAGTTTTTTTGCACGCATGTTGAATGTGCGCCATGCTGGTGCCATGCTTGCGGTGGGCGCCATTTTTGCACTTTCGTTTGACACGCTGAGTCAAGCCTCGCTGTTTGCCTTGCTGGCAAGTAAATATCAGGTCTGGCATGTTGCAGCGCTTCTGGCGCTGCTCTTTGTGGTGGGTATGTTGATCACAGATGGCATCAATGGCTTGTTCATCGCGAAGCTGATCAAACGGTCTGATCACACGGCGCGCGTTGCCTCAAGAGTGATGGCGCTCGCGGTCTCGGGGGTGAGTATCTTGGTGGCCGTTGTCAGTATCTTGAGTGAACTGAGCCCAAATTTTGACGGCTGGCGCTCGGGCAAAGAAGTCTGGCTAGGGGTGTTCATCGTCGCCATACTGGTCGCTAGTTACTTTGTAGGGCAGCGGTTGAACAAGCCCTATTTAACTAAGTAATATTAAGCTTGGATCGTTTGCGCTTCACCGCTGAAGCGTAATCAGAAATTTTGCGCTTCAAATTTGAAGCGATATCAAACATTATGCGCTTCAAATTTGAGGCGATTATGCATAAACCCAGCGATGGCCAAATATTGTTTAGTTCAACCGGTTGATTTCGCCGGAAAAATTTCGCTGCAGAAGAGGAAATTTTTCCATACTATATAATAAGGAAAATACCTAAAAGTAAGGAAATCATGCCAGAGGCAACCCTAACTAGTAAAGGACAGATCACAATCCCGATCGAAGTTCGAAAGGCACTGGCGCTTGAGTTGGGTGACAAACTCGAGTTTGTATTAGTTGCGCCCGGGCGCTATGAGGTGATGGCGGTGTCGATGTCGGTGACTTCTTTAAA
>CAIZGG010000468.1 GCA_903932425.1 uncultured beta proteobacterium
CAGATCCAAGAATGTCTTTATTGCTCAAGTGGTTAGCGACTCTTGACTCAAATATCGGCCTGCAAATACCGTCTCTTGCGCCCGCCTCGAGTGATGCAAGTTTCAGACGTTATTTCAGAATTCAGGCGAGTTCGGCAACATTAATTGTGATGGACGCCCCGCCACCCCAAGAAAACTGCCGCCCTTTCGTTGATATCGCGGCCCGTTTATCTCAGGTCAAACTCAACGTACCCGCAATCCTGGCGCAAGACTTAGAACAAGGGTTTTTGCTGCTTTCTGATCTGGGCCCCACGACCTATTACGCAAAAATACAACAAGTCCTGACCGACGCCGAACTTCAGCCGCTTTACCGTGACGCACTCGCGGCCTTGGTTCAGCTTCAAACGGCTAATCACGCAGGACTACCGGCGTATGACGCAAAACGTCTGAAAGACGAATTGGGCCTCTTTGTCGAGTGGTACGTCACCGTGCATTGCAAGACGCAGCTCGAACCGGCCGTGTTGCAACAATTGGATCAAGTATTTGACCTGCTTGTGGCCCACAACGCTGCGCAACCCATCGTGTTGGTTCATCGTGATTTTCACTCGCCCAACCTGATGCTGAGTGAAGGTTCGCAATACGGCATCAATCCGGGCGTGCTCGACTTTCAGGACGCCGTGGCGGGTCCGATTACTTACGACCTTGCCTCGCTGGTGGTCGATGCGCGCACAACCTGGGAAGAGCCCCAGCAGATTGACTGGGCGATCCGCTATTGGGAGCTTGCACGCAAACAAGGCTTACCCGTGCCGGCTGACTTTGCCGATTTTCATCGTGACTATGAATGGATGGGGCTGCAACGCAACCTGCGCATTTTGGGCGTGTTCGCCCGACTTAATCATCGTGACAAAAAAGCGGCTTATCTGGCCCATCTGCCACGCGTCAATCAGTATGTGCGCCAGGTGGCGGCACGATACATGGTGTTCAAACCCTTGCTGCGCGTACTGGATCAGTTAGATCAAGTGCAAACCAAAGTCGGGTATACCTTCTAATGCGCGCCATGATTTTGGCTGCGGGTCGTGGCGAGCGCATGCGGCCACTCACCGACCACACGCCCAAGCCACTACTGCCGGTGGCGGGCAAACCCTTAATCCAGTGGCACCTTGAAAAGCTCGCGCGAGCAGGCATCTCAGAGGTCGTGATCAACCATGCCTGGCTTGGCGAGATGATCGAACACGCGCTTGGTTCAGGACACCAATTTGGGCTAAATATTCATTATTCAGCCGAGCCTCAGGCGCTTGAAACCGCAGGAGGCATTGCAACCGCGTTGCCCCTTCTGGGGGAGCAGCCGTTTTTAGTGTTGAATGGTGACGTCTGGTGTGACTGGGATCCTGTTCAGGCCAAGCGACTTGCCTCTGAGCTGGTGTCGCGCCATTGCCTAGCGTGGCTCTTGATGGTCCCGAACCCTGTCCAACACCCTGCAGGAGATTTTTTACTGGACCGTGACGGATTTTTGCATGATGAAACAACACAAGACCTCTCGGCAACGCGATATACCTTTGCAGGCATCGGTATTTACCAGCCACAACTCTTTGAACAAACGCCTGCGCACCGCCCCGCCAAATTGGCTCCGCTTTTGCGACAAGCCATGAAAGATAAACGCGTGTGTGGAGCCTTACACCAGTCAGAGTGGATTGATGTCGGAACCACCGAACGATTGGCCGCACTCGAAGGTAAAATAGCGTCAATCCACTACAAAAAGTAGTGTTGTTTCAAGGATTGTATGGTTATTCGCGTTCAAACGAAGCGGGCAATTTTTAAACCGGCGCCCTATGACACACGTCGGCGCTCGCGTCGGCTTCCGAATTGGCTCATTTTATTGCTGCTCGGGATTCTTGCTGGCGGCAGTGGCATGCTGATTTTACAAACGAGCTACGGACCCAAACACCTCACGAGCACCGAGGCACAGAAGCTCACCGAAGAACTCAACAGCGCAACACTTGAGCGCCAGCGCCTTCAGATGAAGGTTGAAGAACAAACTCGCTTGCTTGAGGGCGCACAAGCCGCAAGTGAAAAGCTCAATGGTGAACTTAAGGAAGAACTTGCCAAGACTCTGGCCTTGGTCTCGCCACTTAAAGAGCAACTCAATCTGTTTGCTCAAAGCTTGCCTTATGACCCACGCTTTGGCCCCGTGGGTTTTAGCACCGCTAATTTTATTCAAAATAAAACGACTACCCAACTGACCTACCTGCTTTGGCTGCTTCAAGAAAAACCCGATCGTCCTGAGTTCAAAGGCCTACTCGAACTCAGCTTTGAAGGCGTGTACAACGACGGCCGCACCGAAACGATCACGCTCGCACGTACTCAGGTAACGTTTGGGCATTATTTGCACGTCACAGGCCAAACTGACTTACCTGCTGGATTTATTGCACGTCGCGCCAACGCCAGGCTTTTTGATCCTGACGGCAAGCGCCAAGTCACCTGGCGAGTGTTCCCTGTTGTTATCAAATAGACACTCACCTCATGTGTCACTATCGGCGGTCAGTCGCAACCGACCGCCCTACATTTTTGCCCACATCAAATAGCAGTCCAACCGCCGTCCACCATTAAAGCAGAGCCAGTCACCATGGCCGAAGCGTCGCTGGCCAAAAACACG
>CAIZGG010000469.1 GCA_903932425.1 uncultured beta proteobacterium
CCCAGTGAACACTGAGTTTGTCGCCAAGTGGAAAGCCTACGCAAAGGCCAAAAACCTGCCTAACTTTGCCACTGCGGTCACCAACGACCCAATGGAAGCCACTTACGTCGGTATGTACATGTGGAAGCAAGCTGTTGAGGCCGCCAAGTCGACCGATACAGACAAAGTCATTGCAGCGATGGGCGGCCAACAGTTTGCGGCACCCGATGGCTTTACGATCATGATGGACAAGACCAACCATCACCTGCACAAACCAGTGTACATTGGCGAAATTCAGGCGAACGGTCAGTTCAACGTAGTCTGGAAAAGCAAAGGTCCGATTCGTGCACAGCCTTGGAGCCCCTTCATTGCTGGCAACGAAGGCAAACAAGGCCTGTAATTCGCCACACTATGAGATTGCAACGACATGTTTTTGATTTACCCTACCTTGAAACGGTGGCTGCTAACTGTTTTGCTCGCTTTACCGCTGCATTGCAGTTTGGCCGCCGACTTGGTCGAGCCCTCAGTTTTGAAGGGTTTGGCCGGCGAGAGCAACACCGAGAGGGTCGAATCAATTACAGCGTTGGGGCAACTCACCACTCCTGGCGCAGCCGCAGTGTTGGCTGCGTTGGGGGCGGGCAACGTTCTGATTACCTCTGACAACAAGGTTTTATTGTCAGTAGAGGGCGGCAAGGCGATCGATCCCACAACCGGTGAAACGGTTGTGGCTCCTGCTGATGCCCAGGCACTGACCCTGAATAATCGTTTACGCAGCGCTTTGCAGGCTGCGCTGGCAAGCGCTGAGTTATTTTCACCGCTTCGCACTGTGCGCTTAGCTGCCGCACAACGTTTACAAAAAGAAGCTGATCCCTCGCGCACACCGGTGCTCGAACGGGCACTCGCTAAAGAGCAAGACGCTGAAATCAAAGCTGCACTTCAGATTGCCGTCGCAAGCGCTGAGATTAAAAGCACGGACGCCGCCTTGCGTCGCCACGCCGCCGTTTTGTTAGGCGAGAGCAAAAATTCAAGCTTTAAACCAATCCTGAGCGCGATGCTGGTGCAAGACGCCGCTGGCGCGTTCGCTGAACCCGATGCCGAAGTGCGTGCAGCAGCAAAAACCGCAATCACTCAAATTGAATGGCATCAAACTATTGTCAGCTGGGTGGGTAACATCTTTTTCGGCATCAGCCTTGGCAGCGTGCTATTGCTCGCAGCGCTTGGTTTGGCGATCACCTTTGGCCTGATGGGCGTCATCAACATGGCGCACGGTGAACTGTTGATGATCGGCGCCTATGCCACCTACCTCGTCCAAGGGCTTTTCAAACAATGGCTGCCCGCGTGGATCGACTGGTACGTCGTCGCGGCCTTACCCGTCGCCTTCATTGTCACCGCCTTGGTCGGAATGGCGCTTGAGCGCACCGTCATTCGCTGGCTCTATGGCCGGCCGCTTGAAACCTTGCTAGCAACCTGGGGCATTAGCCTGATTTTGATGCAGTCTGTGCGCAGCTTGTTTGGGGCGCAAAATGTCGAAGTCGCCAACCCGAGCTGGATGAGCGGTGGAGTCACGATTTTAGGCAACCTGTCACTGAGCTACAACCGCATCGTGATCGTTGGTTTCGCACTTTGTGTCGTAGTGATTGTATGGCTAGTGTTGAACCACACCCGCCTGGGTTTGTTCGTACGCGCGATTACGCAAAATCGCCGCATGGCAGATTGCGTTGGAGTACCGACTGGCCGCATCGACATGCTGGCTTTTGGCCTAGGCTCTGGGATAGCAGGTCTGGCCGGTGTGGCCTTATCGCAGCTCAGTAATGTTGGTCCCGACTTGGGTCGTGGCTATATTGTCGATTCATTCATGGTGGTGGTACTAGGCGGTGTCGGGCAACTAGCCGGCACAGTCGTTGCCGCGATGGGGCTTGGCGCCCTGAATAAAATTATCGAACCCTTCTGGGGTGCCGTGATCGCCAAAATAGCGATCTTGTTATTTATCGTACTCTTTGTACAAAAACGCCCTCAGGGATTATTTGCACCCAAAGGGAGAAGCGCAGAATGAGTTCAACCACCATGGGGCCCGCCGCCACACTCTCCTTATCTTCGGCGCCCACCGCCCTATATTCACCCCGGGCCTGGACTGCAATTGCAGTGGTGGTTGCCATATTTGCTTGCTTGCCTGCATTTAATTTAATGTTCCCCGTTGGGCATGCACTCCACGTCTCATCTTTTGCCGTTGCCCTGATTGGCAAGTTTATTTGCTACGCCATGGCCGCGCTCGCTTTAGATCTGGTGTGGGGCTACACCGGCATTTTGTCTTTGGGTCACGGTTTATTTTTTGCCCTTGGCGGCTACGCGCACGGCATGTATCTCATGCGCGCCGGTAAAGCCTCGGCAGACATCGTCCCTGATTTCATGACCTTTCTAAGCTGGAAAACCTACCCCTGGTTTTGGTCGTTTACCGAACACTTTTGGTACGCCATGTTTTTGATGTTGGCCGTGCCGGGCTTGCTTGCCTTTTTGTTTGGCTATTTCGCCTTCCGCTCGCGCATCAAAGGCGTTTATTTTTCGATCATTACCCAGGCCCTCACGTTTGCAGCGATGCTGTTATTTTTTAGAAACGAAACAGGGTTTGGCGGCAATAACGGTTTTACCGATTTTAAAAAGATTCTTGGTTTTGACATTACGTCAGCCAACACACGCGCAGTGTTGTACTGGGTGAGTTTGTCTGCCTTGTTAGGCGCCTTAGTGTTGGGTCGCGCCATTACACAGTCAAAACTCGGTCGGGTGCTGACCGCCATTCGTGATTCTGAAAGTCGCCTGCGTTTTCTGGGCTATGAACCGCTAGGCTTCAAACTGTTTATCTGGACACTGTCCGCCATGCTGTGCGCAGTGGCGGGCGCGCTCTATGTGCCACAAGTTGGCATCATTAACCCAGGTGAGATGTCTACCGAAAATTCAATCGAGATGGTCATTTGGGTTGCCACCGGCGGTCGCGGCACGCTGATTGGCCCCATCATTGGCGCTGGCACCATCAATGGCTTAAAGACTTGGTTTACCAGCGTGTTTCCTGAATTTTGGCTGTATGCCCTGGGTATGATTTTTGTGCTGGTCACGATCTTTTTACCTCAAGGCATTGTGGGCCTGGTTCGTAAACTCAGCCAACGCAGCAAAGGACAGACGGCATGAACACTCAAGCCATCGCCTCGCACTCATCTGTAGAAGCCAGCACCCAAAGCAACGGTGCCGGTGGTAACGCCTCGTATGGCCGCCTTAAAACCCCCGGGGTCGACACCACCCACGGTGCCATCTTGTATCTCGAATCGATCAGCGTCGTCTTTGATGGCTTTCGCGCACTAAACGATTTGTCGATTGATATCGGCGTGGGCGAACTACGTTGCGTCATTGGCCCGAACGGCGCCGGCAAAACCACCATGATGGATGTCATAACCGGCAAAACAAAACCGACCTCGGGCACAGCCTTTTTTGGGCAAAACATCGACCTCACCAAAATGCACGAGGCACAAATCGCCGACGTCGGCATCGGTCGCAAGTTTCAACGCCCCACGGTCTTTGAAAACCACACCGTTTTCGAAAACCTTGAGCTCGCCATGAAGACCAATAAGGGTGTGAAATCAACCTTGTTTGCCCGCTTAAACAGCACACAACGCGACCAAATCGCCGCCACCCTCGATCTGTTACGTTTGATGGGCGAACACAAACGCCCCGCTGGCTTACTGTCGCACGGCCAAAAACAATGGCTCGAGATCGGAATGCTTCTGATGCAAGAGCCTTTGCTGCTTTTGCTGGATGAGCCCGTCGCCGGCATGACCGATGCAGAAACCGAACGCACTGGCGAGTTACTCAACGACCTTCGCGGCAAACATTCGCTAATGGTGGTTGAACACGACATGGATTTCGTCAACCAGATTTCCCAGGGGGGCAAAGTCACAGTGTTATGCGAAGGCTCGGTGCTTGCTGAAGGCACCATGCAACAAGTGCAAGCCGATCAACGCGTTATTGAAGTGTATTTAGGTCGCTAAGCCATGCTAGACGTTCAAGACATCAATCAGTACTACGGCAGCAGCCACACCCTGCGCGGCATCACCATGTCAGTCAAACAAGGCGAGTGCATGGCCTTGCTCGGACGCAACGGCGTAGGCAAAACCACCCTGCTGCAATGCCTGATGGGCGTGCAATCCTTGGCCTCGGGCAGCATTCACTTTGACGGCCACGACATCAGCAAACTCGCCCCGCACGCACGCGCCGCACTCGGCATGGCCTACGTACCCCAGGGCCGCGAAATCTTTGCCCGTCTGACCGTCGAAGAAAACATTTTGATGGGCATGGCCACCAAGCCAAGCCAGCAAGCCAAGCGAATCAAAAACGAAATTTTTGACCTATTTCCAGTGCTGCGCACCATGCTGTCACGCCGCGGCGGCGACCTCTCAGGCGGCCAGCAACAGCAACTCGCCATCGCACGCGCCCTAGTTGCCGAACCCAAACTCATCATCTTTGACGAACCCACCGAAGGCATCCAACCCTCAATCATCAAAGACATCGGCCGCGTCATCCGCCTGCTGCGCGACCGCGGCGACATCGCCATCTTGCTGTGCGAACAATACTTCGACTTC
>CAIZGG010000470.1 GCA_903932425.1 uncultured beta proteobacterium
GTATTGGCCTCGTAGGCATCGCCGCGGTGTGCACTGGCTGTGAGCACCAGCACAATTTGATCGCCGGGGTACATTTTGCCGACGCGATGGACCACGCGAGCGGCTTGCAGTGACCAGCGGCTCTCGGCCTGTTGGACAATGTTCATGAGCGATTTTTCGGTCATGCCAGGGTAGTGTTCAAGCTCAAGAGCCACCACATCGTCGGCCAGATTCAGATCGCGCACCATACCAATAAAGGCTACTACAGCGCCGACGCCATGATCGCGTTGCACGAGTTGTTGGTGTTCGTGACGCAAGTCAAAGTCTTCGCTTTGCACGGCTACAGACAAACGGGCACTCATGATTCTCCTTGTGCGGCAGCAGTTCGGCGGATAGCTGAACATTTCAAGGCAACAGATAAGCGGCCACTCATGATTTAGCCTCCCGTCACCGGTCTAAAAATCGCAACCTCAGCTCCGTCAGCGAGCAGAGTCTGTTGCGATACCATCTCTTGGTTCATCGCGACTCTAAACGCATACTGACCGCCTAGTGTCTCTTGCCAGACGCCACCGCGCGCGCTGAGGTATTGCATCAGATCTGCGATGGTACGCACGCCTGCAGGTGCATCCACGGCCTCTTCAGCAAGACCGAATTTTTCGCGCAATTGGGCAAAGTACAAAACCTTTAAGTGCATGGCGGCTGCTTAATGTAAAAGTTCAGACAATGAAAGATAACGCACTGTATCGCCTTTGGTGATGACAGTTTCAGGGGCAAGGTCAACCAGGCCATCGGCCCAGGCCAGGCTACTCATCACCCCTGAGCCCTGATTGGGCCACAGTTGCAAGGCGGGTTGGCCGTTTGCGTCTTGCTCGAGCTTGACGCGCAAAAATTCACGACGCTTGTCAGGGCGTGGCCAGTTAAAGTCGGCTGTTGCGGTCAGATAGCGCAGCGGGGCCTCTTGTGCGCCCATGCGTTTAAGCAAAAAGGGACGCGCCATCAACAAAAAGGTCACAAATGAGCTGACTGGGTTACCGGGCAGGCCGATAAAGTCTGCATTGCCGACCTTGCCGTATGCTAGGGGCTTACCTGGCTTCATTGAAATCTGCCACAGATCAAGCGAGCCTAGCGCCTGCACGGCACCCTTGACATGATCTTCTTCTCCAACCGATACGCCACCGCAGGTAATGATGACGTCGTTCTCAGAGGCTGCGCGTTGCAACGCGTCGCGCGTGGCCTGGGCAGAATCCCGCACAATGCCGTAATCGGTGACCGCGCAGCCAAGTTGCTTGAGCAGGCCGTTGATGGCGTAACGGTTGCTGTTGTAGATAGCACCAGGTGCCAAGGGTTGACCCGGTTCGGTCAGCTCGTCACCGGTAAAAAACACGCCCACTTTGAGCCAGGCAAACACCGAAACACTTGCAACGCCGATTGAGGCGAGCATGGCCAGATGTTGAGCCCCCAAACGCTGCCCAGCGGCAAGCACAGGCGCGCCTTCAGTGATGTCTTCACCTTTACGGCGAATATGCTGATTCAATTGAATCGGTTGCGTCAGTTTGAGCGCGCCGTTTTCGTCTTGGGTGTTTTCTTGCGGCACAACAACGTTGGCGCCTTCAGGGATCGGTGCGCCAGTAAAAATGCGTGCGGCAGTGTTGGCAGCTAAGGCAGTGCCAGTTTGTCCCGCGGCGATACGCTGCACGACCGCGAATGAGTCGGGAAGGGCGTCGGTATCGGTCACATGCAGGGCGTAACCATCCATCGCTGAATTATCAAAGCCTGGCACATTTAGGGGAGATGTGACGGCCTGAGCCAGCACTCGACCCTGCGCCTGCAAAAGAGGCAGTATTTCAGTCTTAGCGACAGGGGATGCGGCGGCAAGCAGACGCTCGCGTGCCTCTTCAAAGTTCAGCAGATTGGCTCTGGGTTTCATGGCTCAAGCAAAAAAGGTGACGAATGCCGTTAGTGTACGGTGACTCGCGCGATGCGTTTAGCCGCCAGTTTGCGACATAAAGCGAATGATTTTGGTGGGTGCTTCGCGAAACTCGTGGCGCTCGGGTTTGAGCTCAATCGCTTCACGCAGGGCATGCTCAAGGCCTTCGTCGCTGATGCCAGCACGCAGCAGAGGGCGAAGTTCGAGCTTTTCTTCTTGGCCAAGGCACAAATACAGAGTGCCGTCGACCGACAGCCTCACGCGATTACAGGTCGCGCAGAAGTGTTGGCTAATTGGTGTGATCAAGCCGATTTGGCCACGCCCGTCTTTGGTGCGCCAGTAACGCGCGGGCCCGCCACCCATTTCTTTGATTTCTGGGATGAGGTCAAAGCGCTCGCGCAGGCGATCAAGAATCGGTCCGAGCGGCGCGTAGCTTGATTTCAAGCCGGTGCTGCCCATTGGCATGGTTTCGATCAAGCGCAAAATAAAGCCACGGTTGATGCAGAACTCGGTCATGGCTTCGACTTCGTGCTCATTGACGCCTGGCATCACAACCATATTCAGTTTGATCGGTGAAAACCCAGCGGCCTCAGCAGCGGCGAGGCCCTCCATGACGTCGTCAATTGAATCGCGACCCGTAATCTGGGTGACGCACTCACGCGTGAGACTATCAAGGCTGATATTTAAACGTGACACTCCCGCAGCACGCAGGGCCTCGGCATGTTTCGGTAACTGCGTACCATTGGTGGATAGAGATAAGTCACGAATGCCGGGCAGCGCGCTCAGGCGAGCTGCGAGTTGTGGCAGATTACGACGCAGCAAAGGTTCGCCGCCAGTCAGACGCACCCGCGAGGTGCCCAAGCGGGCGAAGGCGCCAACAACGCGCTCGATTTCGTCAAAGGTGAGCCAGTTTTTTGGCTCTTGGTAGCCTTTGAAACTTTTGGGCAGGCAATAGGTGCACTTCATGTCACAGCGATCGGTCACTGACAGACGCAGGTATTCAATGCTTCTTCCGAAGCGATCGATGAGCGGTGCAGGCGTTTGAATCATGTATGAAAGCGTGCCAAAGTGTCGTGCATATAAGTCCGTAGAATTACTGTACTCTTAATTTAGCGTTTGGTGCTTGCCGACCCTGAGGGTTATCGGGTTATCTTGCGACCCGCTGTGTGCAAGGCGCCCAAGGCGCCTTGAATTTGAGCGCTTAGTTGTGCTTAAGGTTCGACAGTGTTTTACAAGGCAAATTTGTATAAGTCATTGATTTTATTTGTATTTGTATCATTTTTCTCGTTTCGGGCAAATGCTCAGGATGCGCGGATTGCTGTTGCCAGCAATTTTGTCAATACCGCACAAATACTAGTATTTAAATTTTCAGAGCAAACACGGCACAAAGTCTCAGTGAGCGCTGCCTCAACAGGTAAGCTGTATGCCCAGATCCGTCAGGCCGCACCCTTCGACGTCTTGCTCTCGGCTGATCGCCACACCCCCGAGCGCCTAGTGCTTGAAGGCTTTGCCGTTAAGGAAAGCTTATTTGATTATGCGCGGGGTCGCCTTGTGTTTGTGAGCCAAGGTCCAGCTACGGATACCTCGCCCGAACAGCTTCTGCGTCAGGCCCAGTTTAAAAAGCTTGCGATGGCCAACCCTGAATTGGCGCCCTATGGGCTTGCCGCTAAACAGACTCTTGAGGCCCTTGGTTTGCTACCCAAGGTGCAAGCGCGTTTGGTGATGGGTGAAAACATTGGCCAGGCTGCACAGTTTGTTTTTAGCGGCAATGCCGATGCCGGGTTATTGCCGCGTGGGTTTGCACTTGAAACACCCGAGCAAAAAAAGCTTTATCAACACAGCTGGATCGTCCCTGAGTCGTTGCACCAGCCGATTATTCAAACGGCGGTGTTATTGAACCGTGGGCAAACGAATCAGGCGGCACGGGCGTTTATGCAATATTTGCAAGGGTCCGAAGCACAAGGCATTATTGCAAGCCATGGCTACAACTAAATTCTGCGACGCACCGCGATGACGGCGATTTTGGCGGCCTTGTGGGTGACCCTCAAGCTGGCAACTTTCACGACGGTGATTTTGTTGCTGCTTGGCACGCCGCTTGCCTGGTGGTTGGCCCGCACGCGGTCGCGCCTTAAAGCGCCGTTGTCTGCAGTTGTGACGCTGCCGATGGTGCTGCCGCCAACCGTGCTCGGGTTTTATTTGTTGGTGCTGTTGGGGCCAAACGGGCCCTTGGGTCAGTTCACGCACGCTCTGGGTTGGGGCTCGTTGGCGTTTACGTTTTGGGGCTTGCTGTTGGCTTCGGTGCTGTATTCGTTGCCGTTTGTGGTGCAACCTTTGCAGGCCGGCTTCGCAAGTTTGGATACCTCAATCTTGGAGGTCGCTGCAACGCTGCGTGCGCCGCCGTTTGATCGGTTCAAAACAGTTGTCATCCCCCTGTGTCGCCCGGCGTTCATCACAGCGACCGTAATGGGCTTTGCGCATACGGTGGGCGAGTTTGGTGTGATCTTGATGGTCGGCGGCAACATCGAAGGCGAAACGCGTGTGCTGTCGGTGCTGCTCTACGATCGCGTCGAGGCCATGGCCTACGAGCAAGCGCATTGGCTGGCGGGTGGATTACTAGTCTTTTCGTTTGCGGTGCTGTGTCTGATGCAGTGGTACGGCCAGAAGCTGTCGCACCATAGAGGTGACGCGCGATGAGTGAACAGCCGTCAGCAACCCTCACGCAGGCGAATCGCTTGCTTGAGCAGCCGGTAGGCTCTCTGAAACGTGCCGATGGCACACACGGCATCGACTTGAGTCTGAAGCTCACGCGCGGGGGTGAGGCGGCTTTTGAGTTATCTGTTGATCTGACATTGCCATCATCAGGCACAACGGTTATTTTTGGCCCGTCTGGAGGCGGCAAAACTACCATCCTGCGTGCTATCGCCGGGCTTGAGCCCGACGTTAAAGGCCACATCCGCATCAACCAACAAACTTGGCAGGCGCCTGGCGTATTTTTGCCCGCGCATCAGCGGCGTGTTGGTTTTGTGTTTCAGCATTCGGCATTGTTGCCACACTTATCGGTCGAGCAAAACTTGCGTTATGGATGGCAACGCGTGGGCGGCACAGAAGCTGAATTCGTGCAGTGTGTTCAACAGCTTGATTTGGCGCCGCTATTACAACGGGCAATCGGTCAATTATCGGGTGGCGAGCGTCAGCGCGTTGCGCTAGGCCGTGCGTTGCTTACACGACCCGACATTCTTTTGCTTGACGAACCTTTGGCCGCACTCGATGCGGTTCGACGCTCAGAGATTTTGGGGTACCTCGAACGTCTAAAGCAAACGACAACCATCCCGATGTTGTACGTCACCCATGCCGTCGATGAGATGTCGCGGTTGGCAGATTATTTAGTCTTGATGAAAGGCGGGCGCGTGCGCCAGGCGGGCCCGGCGCTTGAGGTGATGAATCACCCCGAGGCACCACTCGCCCTGCGCGACGATGCCGGCGTGGTGGTGCAGGCGAGCGTGCAGCAGCGGGATGCACATGGCTTACTCACGTTGCAAAGTCCGATGGGTACGCTATATGCACACGGCCCCGCTTACGCACCTGGTGATTGTTTACGGGTACGCATCCATGCGCGCGATGTGAGCTTGGCACTTAGCCATCACACAGACAGTAGCATCTTAAACATTTTGCCTGTCACGGTGCTTGCGCTACGAGACGGCGCTGGTGGCCAGGCTTTGATTGAGCTATCAACAGGCGACCAACCCGAACAACGCTTGCTAGCCAAGATTTCATACGCGTCCGTGGCGCGCTTGAACATCGAACCAGGCCTTGCGCTTTGGGCGCAGATTAAAGCGGTGGCGTTGCTGGTTTAGCGTTGCGAGTCGAGGTGACTTGCTACGACATGGCGTAGTTTTGCGAATAACAATTAGACGGTAGACGCGGTTCAATCGCTGCTCTGCAATCTTTTAAGCCGACAAGCATCAGCTTGACCGCAATAGTTATTGTGCATACAATAAGTCTAATTATTACATTCGATCCTAAAAAAGACACAAGCAACTTTGAAAAGCACGGTATACATCTGTCATCTGCCGAATTGTTCGATTGGGGCTCGGCTTCAACTTGGCCAGATACGCGTCAAAGCTACGCCGAAAATCGTCAGATTTCCCTAGGTTATATCGGTGAGCGCTTGTTTAACATTGTTTATGTCGATCGCCTGTTTGTACGCAGAGTCATTAGCCTGCGCAAAGCCAATCAACGAGAGATCAACCGCTATGCCCAAACTTAAGCCTGGCACAATCATCCCCACCGCTGCTGAAGAAGCGTTAATTCAGGCGGGAATTGATTCCGATCCTGACGCCTATTCCCTCACGGACGCTGAATGGGCGGCGGTACAGCCTCTAGTAAAAATAGGTCGACCAAAAGCTGAGATCACAAAAGAGAGGATCACGATTCGTTTGTCTAGAGACGTACTTTCAAGTTTTCGGGCGACAGGTCAAGGCTGGCAGACCAGAGTCGACGGCGCGCTGCGCCAGTACATTCTTGAACATCCCTTTAGCCAGACTTAGCGACCAGTGACTTCTTTGCCTTGAGTGTTGCTTGCGCGGCGGCACGCACGTGCTCTGCTGCTAAGTTTGCGGCTTGCTCTTCGTTGCCTTTGATGACCGCAGCTAAGATAAGTGAGTGCTCTTTCCAGTCTTCGCTAGCACGCCGTTGCGTGGTCAACGCAAACACTAGGCTAGTGCGCTCGCGTAGGGTGCGCATGATGTCCCATAAGATGCTGTTGCGGCCGGCCTCGGCAAGTTTGTCGTGAAAGGCACCGTTCAATCTGACCAGATCAGCGACGCTTTGAGATTTAGCGGCTAGATTACCTTCACGCAAAATATCATGCAGTTCAGCTAAGATTTCTGCACTGCGATTGCGTGCGGCGAGTCGTGCATTTAAGCCTTCCAAGGTGGCACGCACCTCAACGAGGTCAGCGGCCACAGCGGGCGAGACTTCTGCTACTGAGGCGCCTCGCCGAGGCTGAACCGCGACAAGCCCTTCGGTCGCAAGCTGCCGTAAGGCCTCGCGAATCGGTACACGCGATACCCCCATCTCGGTAGATAAGCGGTCTTCGACTAAACGCTCGCCTGGTTGGTATTGGCCACTTAAAATCGCGCTACGCAGGCTATCGGTTGCGAGTTGGCCCAGCGAGGCATGCGTAATGCCGAGTGCGGTCTTGCTTTGACGTGCAGAAACTTTAGAGGTCGCGATCATTGTGACGGGATTGTACTAGTCGATCGTGATACCTGCTTTTTTGACCACTGCGCCCCAGCGCTCACGATTCTCTTGCAACCATACCGTCGATTGTTGGGCATTCAAGCCAGTCGACAAGTAATCAGCAATACGATTTTTTTCTTGACTATCGGGTGCTGCCAGCGCTTTTTGTACTTCGGCGTTTAAGAGCTCAGTAATCGCCTTAGGGGTACCCGCTGGTGCCATAAGCGCATACGCGAACGAGGCATCAAAGCCGGGGTATCCCGATTCAGCTATGGTTGGAAGTTCAGGAGCGAGTGTTGAACGCTTTGCACTTGATACGGCGAGAGCTTTGAGTTTGCCACTTTTGACATGCGGCAACACGCCGGTCGTGACTGCGAAAATCGCGTTGACCTGCCCCGCCATGACATCCACAATCGATTGACCTGTTCCCTTGTAGGGGATGTGCGTCAACGTGATACCAGCGGTCGACAAAAAATAGGCAAACGAAAGATGGCTCGGTGAACCATTGCCTCCCGAGGCGTAATCAAGTGATTTTGTTTTGGCGAGCGCGACGAGTTCGCTCACTGAGTTCACGGGTAAAGAGGGATGGACCGCGAGCATCTGTCCGTAGGTGACGGGCACCGAGATCGTTTCAAAGTCCTTCACCGGATCAAACGGAAGTTTTTTATAGATCGCTGGATTGACGGTGAAAGTGGTATCGATTGAAAACAAAAGTGTGTAGCCATCAGCGGGCGCTTTAGCCACTTGTTCGGCGGCGATATTGCCCCCTGCACCCGCGCGATTTTCGACAATGAATGGTTGGTTTAGTGAGGCGGCAAGCTTCTCGGTGACCATGCGTGCGAAGGTATCTAGTGGGCCTGGTACCGTTGAAACAATGACGCGTACGGGTTTGTTGGGGTAGGGTTGAGCATGGGTCATGCATGAAAAACCAAGCGCGATCAAACCAAGCAGTGCGAGTATTTTTTTTTGCATAAAGGTTCTACTTTTTGATGTCTGCTTGAACGAGCACGGAGTGCTCGGGCGAGGTGATTAAATCCTGAAGGGCCTGCAACGCGGCAAGGCCGCACGCTGTATCTTGCTCGCCATTGCCACCGCTTAGCCCAACGCCCCCAATCACTTCATCATTGACGACAATCGGAAACCCGCCTACAAATAC
>CAIZGG010000471.1 GCA_903932425.1 uncultured beta proteobacterium
CAAGCCTGAAGCTCACCTCAGTCACAGCCGGTACGAACGGCCGCCGATTTACTCCGGTTTGATGCATGACCTAAGTTGAGTTAGTTTAAAAAAATGTTAAAATTAACAAACTTTTAAACCTATTGCGAGAGCTCTTTTGTCTAGCAACAACAATGTTGGTCAGCGCATTTATCAAGCCCGACTTGCCGCTGGCTTGACACTCGCGGGCTTGGGCGCGGTCATTGGTGTGACGCACACAGCCATTCAAAAGTTCGAAAAGGGCTTGCTCATCCCTTCGTCAGCGCAGTTGCTTAAGCTTGCGCAGGCGTGTGGCATTCGAACAGAGTATTTTTTTCGAACAAGCCAAATTAGCCTTCAGCAACCTCAGTTTCGTAAGCACGCCAGCTTTGGCCAAGCCGCACAACAGGCGCTTGTGATTAAAGTATTGAATCAAGTCGAAAAGAGAGCTGAGCTGTTGGTTGCTTACGCACAATCGCCCTTACCCGTATTTAAACTTGTTGCTGGCCTGCCTCGCCACATCACAGATTTTGGCCAAATAGAGGCCGTGTCGACGCAGCTGCGTTCAGCCTGGCGTCTAGGAATGCAACCAATCGTGGATCTCACTGCAATCCTTGAAAGCAAAGGCGTGCTTGTCATCCTGGTTGATGAAGAACATGTCGGCTTTTCAGGTTTAACGGCAACCGCGCAAACGACTGACGGCCACGCGTATCCGATTATTGCGATCTCGACCAAATGGCCAGGCGACCGACAGCGGTTTACCTTGGCGCACGAGCTTGCGCATCTTGTATTTGCTGGTCGGCTTGATGCATCCCTCAACCAAGAAAAAGCGTGCGACCGCTTTGCTGGGGCATTTCTTGCACCTCGCGAAACGGTACTGACCTTGTTAGGCACGCGTCGCCATGAAATCGAATGGCAAGAGATCTATGCCCTGAAGCATGAGTTTGGCTTGTCGATGTTGGCCTGGCTTTGCCGCGCCAAACAATGCGAAATTATTTCAGATGCTACCTATCTTGCGATGCTCAAAACGTTTACCGCAAAGGGTTGGCGCAAACAAGAGCCGGGCCAGCAGATCCCCCAAGAGGCCTCGCATTTGTTTCAGCACTTGGTGTACAGAGCCTTGGGCGAAAGATACATCACCGATGCCAAGGCAGCAGAATTATTGGGTATCCCGTTGATGGCGTTTCACAAACAAAGACAGTTAGAACAAGTCGATGCTTCTGTTAATTAGTGATGCAAATATCCTAATCGACCTCGAAGCGGCAGAGTTACTCGAAACCATTTTTAAGTTGCCATATCAGTTTGCGATTCCGGATATCTTGTACGTTGAAGAAATCGAACCTGGCACGCCAGGCTTAGAACGGCTTGGGCTCAAAGTGCTAGAGGTACGGCCAGACTTTATGTCGTATGCGCTAAGCCTTTATGATTTTTACGGCCGCAAGCCGAGCCACAACGATTATCTGGCTTTGGCGCTTGCAAAGCAGCAAGACGCGGCATTACTTACCGGCGACCATAATTTAAAGATAGTCGCGCAAAAAGAGTCTGTTCAAGTCATGGGAACAATTTGGCTTTTGGTCGCAATGGTCAAGCATGGGTTGCTTAGCGTAAAAAAAGCCCTTGAAGCGCTTAAAAAAATGAAGCAACGCAGTCGTCGGCTTCCGTGGGTTGAGGCAGAACAATTGTTGTTATCGCTGAACAAAAAAGGTGGATGATAAAGATTTGATCAGCTGCAGGGGTGCTTCAAACGCTGTCACGTGCGCACGAACCTGCCTTTATAAATCAATTTGCCAGCGCTGAGTGTTGCTCTATGCAAAATCAAATCTTCTAAAGGTGTGAGGTCTCTACTAACAATTTCACCGTTCGGCCTTGTATCAGGCGTTGTGGTTGAGGCCGTAAAAAAAGGCTCGTTAGTGCAACTGGGAGTATGTAGATGTGTGTCGGCCAAGCTGAGAGATTCGACGGAGAGGTGAGCCATCAAAGAGGTATCTAAAGTATTCATTTCACAAGTGCCTGAGAGTTTGATTTGCAGTTCAAAAGCTGGACAGAATTTTACTCAGAGAACGAACCTTTTGAATGACAAAGGCGAGACGAAAATGTCATTGCTACAAAGCACCCTTGTAACAAAGTGTAAAAGTTGGCGTTCTGCCTTCTCATGCCATTGAAGTCCTTAGCCGAATATGTTTCACTGCGTCTCCCCGCCGCAATGGTGACTCGTGTTCAGCATCCACACCCTATGTCGACTCAACCCCAAACCCAGTGCTCACAACTACTTTCTCAAGTTAACGCGCGCGTCAAAGCGGGCGGGCCGTATCTTGACTCAAACAGTTTTGAGATACGTCGGATGCTTTGCGAGGCACAAAAAATCACGGGTGATGCGTATCAGGCGATTGAACGCTTTATTACCTTGGGGGCTATTCATCAAATCTGCGGCAACGAAGCTGAGATGCGGCATAACTTTTCATGCGCCGCTAAGCTCGATCGCTCGCCACGCACTGCTGCCGCTTACTGCGGAGCATTGATCAACATGGGATACATCTCTGAAGCACAAAAAGAGTTTATAAAAATAGCTCGCCCCGAGCTAGGCGGGCTGACGTGCATCGAGAGTCTTGGTTTGTTGTCGATGGCGATTACACCACTAAACGACTTTTATGCAGCGGCTCAGCAAATGAAAATTGCTGATCTGTCAGCCAAGCACATTGAAGACGCCAAACGGATTCAAAAGATTTTGCAAGAGGATGACGTTACCGATCAAATGGTTGGTCAAATGCTTGACGACGCAGGCGAAATTTTGCGTGCACGCCACCTCATGCGTTCTGCGCCGTGCCCAAGCAGCTATCGAATTTGCGAAGACCCCTATGACGACGATTCGATTTCGATCCGCTGGTTAGTGCCCGTTGCTACGGATACAGCCTCAGAGATGACCTTCGAATACGTCGATCGCTTCGTCAGACGTTTCGACAAAATGCCAAGATGTATCGGCTTCAGTTTTTTAGGGACGTTGTGCTGATGAGTGTTACCCCTAAAAATTTGCTAGACCTATCCCAAAGTCTGATCGGTACGGCAGTCGATGAGGCTACGGTGCGCTGCTCAATCGGCAGATCGTATTACGCCGCCTTTCATTTAGCGAAAGATTTTCACCGTAGTCTAAGTCAGCCAGGTGCCTTAACGGGCCGATCGGGGGGTGTTCATGAAACTTTGTACCAACAGTTAGAGAGCCCAACGATTAGCAAAACAGACCCTAAGTATGCCGTCTCAAAGAAAGTCGCCGCCATAGCAAGAGACTTGAAGCGTGTGCGGGCAGCAGCAGACTATGAGCTCGAGCAGACATTCAGTAAAAAAGTCGCTCAGCAAGCGATCGACGACACTTTGCGACTAAAAGCACTCGTCGAGTC
>CAIZGG010000472.1 GCA_903932425.1 uncultured beta proteobacterium
TCAACAAAATGTGGAGTTGCCTGGCAATAGGCCACTGCATTGGCGGTGGCGATGAAGGTGACTGCTGGCAACAAAACCTCATCGCCAGCTTCGACACCAGCTAAACGCAGTGCCACGTGCAATGCGGCAGTGCCATTGACAACAGCAACCGCCCGTTTGGCACCGGTGAAATTCGCCAAGTCATCTTCGAAACGGTCGACAAACTCACCTACAGACGACACAAAGGTTGAATCAAGGCATTCCTTTAGATAGACCCATTCGTTCCCATTAAAACGGGGCTCATGCAATGCCAGCGGTCCGTCACCCACTACAGACTTAATAGCGCAGACGATGTTCTGCGGCAGATTGCTATTCGTATCCATGGCGGTTAGATGTTGTAGATGTGAGCCTTGTAGGCGGACAAATTTGCAGGTTCACGAAACCAAGCTATGGTCTCTGTTAGGCCACGCAAAAAACCTTCGCGACTGCCATATTGGGGTTGCCAATCGAGCAGTTCCCGAGCTTTGGTGTTGGATGCCCATAGTCGCTCAACTTCACTTTTTTCGGGTCGAAGCCGTTGTTCGTCGGTAATGATTTCGATAGAAGTGTTCATGGCCTCAGCAATCGCGCTGGCGGTGTCACCAATGGAAATCTCGAAATTGCTGCCAATGTTGATAACTTCACCGGTTCCACGATCCGACTCCAGTGCGGCAATGAATCCAGCTACTGTATCGGCCACATAGTTGAAGTCTCGTGTGGGTGACACTGCACCCAGCTTAATTTGCCGCTGCCCGTTGGCGATCTGGGTGATGATGGTGGGAATCACGGCGCGGGCTGATTGGCGCGGGCCGTAGGTGTTAAATGGACGCAATAACGTTACCGGTGTGCCAAACGATGAGTAAAACGACATGGCGATTTGGTCTGCTCCAATCTTGCTAGCCGAATAGGGTGACTGGCCCTGTAGAGGGTGGTCTTCGGTAATTGGAACAAAGCGCGCTGTGCCGTAGACCTCACTGGTTGATGTTTGCACTACCTTGCTCACGCCCAAGTCACGTGCCGATTGAACGATGTTTAGCGTGCCTTTAATGTTGGTATCTACGTAGGTGTCGGGCGAGTGGTATGAGTATGGGATCGCTATAAGCGCAGCCAAATGCAACACGGCATCGCAGCCTTTCATGGCAGTGCGAACGCCGTTAGAGTCCCGGACATCGCCAGCGAATACTTCGAACTTTCCTTTTACATCCGCAGCACATCGGTCTAACCAACCCCAAGAGTTGAAAGAGTTGTAGAGCACAAAGGCACGCACATCGTAGCCAGCGCGCACCAATGCTTCGGTTAGGTGCGAGCCAATAAAACCGTCGGCGCCGGTGACTAATAATTTCTTCTTCACGATGATTCTTTCAAAAGGAGCTCCGCAAATTTCCAGTCAAGCGGCGTATCCAAATCAACAGAATGGTCTTTGGACATCACATAGGCAAGCGTTTCAGCAGTCACCAAACTGCCGCTGCCGCGCAGCCAAAAGGCATCTGCAAAGTACATTGCACCGTTAAGCGAAAAAACCGCAGGTAAGTCCTGCCGACGTGCGACAGGGGCTGCATCTACAAACCGGGCCATTGTTTGATCAGCATTTAGGCGATAAGTCCAATACGGATGCGTTTCGGCTTCGGTGATCGACACCGCTGATGGAGCTTTTTTCTGAGTGACTAAATTCAAACAACCATCAATATCATCAGTTGCCCGAAGTGGGGATGTCGGTTGCAGTAAGAGAACCGAGTCGTATTGAGGCAATTGGTCAAGTGCGTGTAGAACAGGGTCCAACCCTGGTGTTTGGTCCTGCGCCAATTCTGCGGGGCGCATGAAAGGCACCTGAGCACCTGCTTGGCGAGCAACTTCGGCGATTTCAATGTCGTCAGTACTGACCACAACGGCACTGAGCAATGAAGAGCGTAGTGCAGCCTCAATCGTCCAGACGATCAATGGCTTACCGGCAATAATTTTTATGTTCTTGCGGGGAATGCCTTTTGAACCGCCACGTGCGGTGATCAATGCAAAGGTATTCACCGTGCAGTCCTAGGGATGGCAAGCTGCTTCGTATGAATCACTTTAGAACTGGTGCAAATTTGCAGAGGGCGGTCCACGACCGCCTGGCCGATAGACATTCGGCGGTCGGAATCGTAAAAAAATTGGGTGTTACTCATGTCTCGGATTCGCTGCCGCCGATGGCAATGGCTGGTCAGCTTCAAGCTGTAGTGCTTCAATTTCACCCCGCAGTTTTTCATATTCAGGCATCTTGCGCTGCAAAAAACGCTTGGTCAGCGCTGCTTTTTCAGCCACGCCGGTGGGGGTGAGCAGGTAGGCATAACTCAACTTGTCAGGATTTTTACTGAAGTTGCCCATTTTGATCCAGCCTTTTTCCGCCAGAGCTTTTAGGCAAAAGTTGATGCTGCTGACATTTTTGCCAACCTCGTTTGCCAGACTGCGCTGCGTCATGCCTGGATTGTCCTGGAGCAGCTTGCGTGTCCAAATAAAGTGTCGTCGTTTGCGGTCTGGCGGCGTGAAGTCATCGGTAGAGCCGTACTTGGCAATTTTTGATAAAGGTCGATTCAGGATTGCTACCGCAGCCATCGAGCGCCAAGAAAGGCGTGTGACAGATTGGCTGGTAACGTGCTTCGTTTGATTTTCAAACAATTGTAGCCCCGATACTTGCTTTTTCTGTTCCATGGACGTGGCGTTACACAAACTCTTCAATCATGCCCCTGCAATCTGCATGGCTTCGCCTTGTTGTTGCTGTACCGCCTCTTCCATGCTGATGGTGTTGGCCACCAGCTCCAGGTGGCTCAAAATCTCTGGTTCGCGTCGATCACTGTAACTTTTGACGGCCGCATTTGCCAGCAATTTGGTCAAGTAGCCTTTTGCTACCACCAGGTTGAGCAACTGAGAGCCGTAATTACTTTCCGCATCTTTGTAAGTGCTCCAGTGATCAGAATGGTCTTGTTGGTCAGCATAAATTTGGTCTTCTAAAATAAATGAGCAATTGGTGTTAGTCATTGTCAAGTTGCGTTGAACAAACGCCAGACAGAGAAACTGATCGAGACAAGACAAGTTCTTGGTCTTGTACCCGCCTGCGTAAGCCGCGACGCTGCGATGTGCCGTTGTCTGCGGAAGACAGCTCGTCAATTACGCAAGAACCAGTTTGCCGGCGTGCATGGGGAGCGTCCGCGACGAAGGTCTTCGCAGGGTCGCGCCGGCGCTGCTCGAAGTCGAAAGCGAGAACAGAAAAAAACAAAATTTATCCCATTTGACTCAGTCTCTTATGAGA